>CAZPKJ010000056.1:0-15841 GCA_964587075.1 uncultured Flavobacteriaceae bacterium
GCAACTTGCCGGCGGTAGAGAATCGAATCAGGGCCGTTGTGCTTAACGTAGGCGGAATGGTTATGATGAAGTCGCTGCCCGAAGTGGACCAGATCAATTTTTTGCCACGTATCCATCAGCCCGTTCTTATGCTCAATGGGAAGCACGACATGTTTTTTCCTGTCGAAACATCCCAGAAGCCTATGTTTAATATGCTCGGCACTCCCGAAAAGGATAAGAAACTAATGGTTTATGAATCAGGGCACCTTGTTCCAAGAATTGACTTTGTAAAAGAATCATTAAAGTGGTTCGACCAGTACCTGGGTAAACCCGGTTCCGAAAAGTAAGTTTGGTGTGGGTATCTGGTCCGTTTGCCGGGATATATTTATTATATTTACATGACGCTATAAATCATAATTAATATGCATCGCCGTAAGTTTATTAAAGGCTCAGCAATAATCGGGGCAACCGTTGCGGTTCCCGATATCCTGTATTCGGCATCGGGCCTTTTCGATTCATCAGGATCACGAAAAGTATATCGTATTTTAAATACCGACAAAACCATGGTGGGCACTCTTCCGGTATTGCGCGCTTTTGCCGGCGACCACAACGACTACGTATCACCCTATGTGTTTTTTGATGAGTTTGGCCCTGTTAAGGTAAATGCCAAAGACAAACCACTTCGGGTAGATGCGCACCCTCATGCCGGAATTATTCCTATCACTTATTTTCTGGATGGAAGCGGCCATCACCGCGATAGTCTGAATTTCGATTTCCAGATAGAAAAAGGCGATTTTATGATGTTTAATTCAGGCCGGGGCGCCATTCACATGGAAGAAACCGGAAGTAATCTATATAAACACGGAGGCATATACCATGGTTTTCAGATTTGGCTGAACTCCCCGTCAAAATATAAATTTGTCGATCCGTCGGCTCATGTCTACAAGCCTTCGCAGATGAGCGATGTTAAGGGCAGTGACTATTCCGTGAAGGTAGTTCTTGGTAGCTGGGACAGCGCCAAATCCAAAATACAAACCCTGTTCCCTGTTTTTTATTATCACATTCACATGAAGGCCGGCTGCAGGTTAACCATACCTGTTGAGCCAACGCATAATATTTTCGCCTATGTGATAAGAGGGAATGTTGAAACCGAAGGACGCACAAAAGTTAATACCAACCAGGTAGTGTTGTATGAAAGAGGTAAAGATACCGTGAATATGTTCAGTGCAGGAAATGCCGAACTGCTTGTTTGTGGCGGCCGCCCCCACAACGAACCGGTTTACGCCTACGGACCGTTTGTGATGAACAGCGAAGCTGAAATCAGAAAGTGTTACCAGGATTATCAATCAGGTAAAATGGGTAATCCCGCACTGGTAAATGGAAAGTAGGGCAGTATAGGTCATCGGGGAAGAAAGGCATCAGGTCATTAGGGAATCAGGTTATTTGTGTTTAATCATTGTTCAGTATTCGATTATTAATCATAGTACACAATATCATACCAGTTCAGATGAAAATAATTGAAAACGTAGAATTGAGTTCTGAAAAACTGAAACATTATTTTTGCAATTATCAGAGGCGGTAAAATTTGATTTCATCATATGGAATAGCATGATGTATGTTGTGGTTCGAATGTTACCCGGGAGAGTAATTAATAATAACAATACAAATTCACAATTCATATGAAGAAATTACTACTGCCATCATTTTTAATTTTATTCCTGCAGTTTTCTCAAGCGCAAAATCTGGTTCTTAATGGCGGGCTGGATAATTACATTACTTGTCCGGGGTTTGGACAATTCAGCAGTACATACATTACCAATTGGAGCAAGCCAAGTATTGCCAGTAGCGATTACTATAATTATACCTGCGCCAATATTCAGCCATCGGTTCAGGTACCCCGCTCGGGGGAGGGTTACGCGGGTATTATCGCGTTCAATGCAACGGGATTATATCGTGAATATATAACCGGAACATTGTCGTCGCCCCTGGTGGCTGGTATAACCTACAATGTTGAATTTTATGCCAGTTTAAACAACGGGTATATCCAGGCTATCATAGAACTTGGGGCGTATTTATCGGCAGCGGCTCCCGGCCCTTTTTTCAATACGCAAAATATTGCGGTAAATCCACAGGTAGAACATACGCTCACTCCGTTACAGGACACGGCAAACTGGATGAAAGTTTCAGGCTCATTTGTAGCTTCAGGCGGAGAGCAGTACATTACTATTGGAAATTTTCGTTCCGATGCCAATACCACCATCATACAACCCGGAACATCCGGCTCATTCGGGGCATATTATTTTATAGATGATGTTCGAGTAGCGGCAGATACAGCTGTCAGTTTATCCGAAATTAATCCGGAAATCGAAATTAACATCATTCAGCAGCAGGGATATTTACAGATCAGCCTGGATGAAGGAGCCCATAACCCGCTCCACATTAAAATTCATGTCTACAATGCGATTGGAACACTGGTCAGCCAGTCCGAATCAACTTCAAATCAAATATCAGTACCGTGGACAAACCACCCGCAGGGTATTTATTTTATTCAGGTGATGAATAAAGACAAAATGTATGGAGTTGTTAAAAAATACCTGGATTAAATTTCCTTAATAATTATTAATTGTCAATTAACAATCGGGATCATGGAATCCGCCAAAGCTTGAGCGACGGCGGACCGGTTACGGATCACGATTAGAGAAATATCACCTGGCGAAAAGCAATTAATAATTACCAATTGCCAATTAACAATTAGAATCACAGATCACGAGCAGATAAATAATACCTGCCCAAAAATAATTACCTTCTTACCACACACTACCCACCACAAACTCCCCTCCCATGCAACTCGGCGCATTCTCCGTTAGTCTTACGGTCAAAGACATTAAAGTTTCAAAGGAATTTTATGAAAAACTGGGTTTCCGGTCAACGCACGGCGACATCAGCCAGAACTGGATAATCATGAAAAATGGTAATTCGGTCATTGGATTGTTCCAGGGAATGTTTGAAAATAATATCCTCACATTCAATCCCGGCTGGGATCAGAATGCCCAAAAGCTTGATTCGTTTACAGATGTCAGGGATATACAGAAGGAGCTTAAGTCAAAAGGAGTTTCAATGATCAGTGAAGCCGATGAGAGCACCAGTGGTCCTGCCAGTTTTATTATTACCGACCCTGATGGCAATACGATTTTGTTTGATCAGCATGTATGATACAGTTCAACCGGACATCAATAGTTGAACGGTTTCAATAGTAAATAAAATGTGAGTCCTTTTGAAGCTTCTGCTAAAAGCAGCCGGGCTATTCAACCTTAAAAACTTCTTTAAACAGCGGTGAGGCTTTAAACTCGTGGTTGTTATGCGAATAATGCTCATCATGGACGGATGATTCGGCCAGCGCGCACCACATCATAAGCCGGCGAAAGAACCGGAGTTCAAAGCAGTGCATCACCGTTTGAAGATCAACTTCACCTTCCAGCATGCTTATAGTATGTGGTAAATTGGGGTAAGCTTTCAGCACTTTTGAAAAGTAAAATGAAATGTTCCTGTATTCATCTCCAAACTTATACATCAGGAAAATCGGAAAGCGGGAAAGTTGCTGCAGAATCATCATTTCTGGGTACCGATCGTTGATGGCCCAGTTCAGTTTCGTTATAAACGAAGCCAGAATCGTGTGAAACAACTCATTCCGGTTCTTTACCAGTTCTGAACCTTTCTTAGTGAGGATAAGTTTATCTTTATAAGGCTTGATAATACCTGCAATCACTGCATTTTTTCTGCAGGTATACATTATATCCCAGTCCTGTTCGCGAATACGCTTGTTCGCTCCCGACTCAATCAGCCATTCGGGCCAGTAGCCATAGCTATACAGTTCCATCAGGGTATTTTGGTTTAGGAATTTTAATTTGGTCATTTTAATCCCGTCCTCGCGAATAATTATATTCACCAGAGTTTCTGTTAACATGAAAAAAGGAACCTGATCCATGATGTTGCCGGGAATATCACGTCTTATCTGCAAAACCGATTCATCACTGAACGGGTTGTATAACAGCGTTTTCATTTCATTGGGGCTCAAACCAAAAAAGTCCTCAATGGGACGGGCATTGAGCAGCAATCGTATACTTTCCAATTCAGATTCGTCCATGGGTGGATGGTTTTAATTGAAAGATTAAAGTTAGTGAGTATGAATTTAATTTCAACAAGAATTAATCATATATTATTCGAATAATAGTATTGATTTTACCGATTTTTGAAGGTGGCTATTTTTTTGAGAACAGAGTTTCCAGCCTTTTTTCAAATAACAACGAAGCGTGGATTATCCGTTTGTTATGTTTATTGTGAACGTGCAGGGTTTGGTTGAATTCAGCAAGAGTTTATGGAACATTGCCTTAAATTATTTTGCTCATTGTATGCCGGCTCACCCCTTGATGGCCCCGTTTAAAAGCATGGCACTTATCATAGGCGGGAGACAGTTCCCAGCCACCGTTCTTCTTTAACAGGAAGGAACGAAAAGTTAGACACAAAAGTTAAATAACGTCCGGTAAATCATTTGTTAAGTTGAATATAATACATTAATGCATGAAAAACAATTCTGATTATGAAATTAAATAGGCTGCACTATAAGCTTTTGTACTTATCAAATGCGGGGTTTGGGCCGACGGGCAGGGCCGCCTACTGTGTTGTGGATAAATGCAGGCGGGTAAACTTTTGCCCATACTCCCTGAAGTTTGCGCTCAATCGCTTAGCATCAGGGGGTATCCACTCAATTCCTGCCGCGGGGATTTTCTCAAAGAAATAAATCCAACTATTCATTTTGAAATCACAATTTGTGATACCAAGAATTGGTGAATGAATGGAATTAATTATTTACGACTTTTCTTTTTGGGGTGATAATTTAAATCCGACGGGCTTTCTCTCTCTGTAAACCGGTTCCGGAAGCTGTTTAATGATATTACAGATTTCAGCTATGCGATCATCCTGATCGGATTGTGACGATTCGAGTGCCTCAACTTTTTCAAGCAATTCTTTGTATTCAGAAATCAGCTTTCGCATTTTTACAAATACGCGCATGATTTGTATGTTGATAGCTATTGCTGCTGAGGAGGGCAGAATCCCGGGAAGTATGGCAACTCATTGCTCTGTAATAGCAAAAGGTTTGTACCTCCTTCCGCCCAATCTTGAGGTCACAATTTGTGACTTCAAGATTGGGTATTTATTATCAGTTAGTTGAAACGTAAAGTCATCCGGAAATCGATCTAATTTTCACTTGACAGCCTGATTAAGAACCTTGGTACTGACTCCATACATTTCAGCCAGATCGGCATCCAAAAGCACCTTCTGATTACATAGATTTTAGCATGTAAAGTTTGTTCGTCGGGGAGGCTGGTTACAGTTTTAGCCATGGTAAGAAAACATTTAAAAGTTTATTGAAAAATGGTGGATGTAAAATTAAAAAAACTTTTTATTTACTCGAATAATGGTGGCTATTCATCACCCTCATAATAAATCCACATCAGCACAGGTATTTTTACTTTTCTTTAAAAGCGGATTTGCCGTATTGAAATTATCAATTGAAACGGCCGGGCGGGGCCCCCCCCCCCCCCCGAGCAAGACAACCACGGCACGCCGCAGAGCCTTGTGGTTGGAAGATTTCAAGCCATGCAACAGGCACTTTACATTACATCCCCACGATCTGTAACTGCGTTCGTCAATGTTATACTTTCCTAATGATGAGCAGTAGCAATTGGGCTCAATGCAGAATTTTGAATTAACAGTGGTGAATCCACCCGTAACACGAGCTGTGGCTCACCGGAAATGAGTGAAGCGGTTTCGTTTTGTTAAAATCACAGATAAAAATTCTGTTCTTCCCGGAATGAAGGGTCACATCAATCAGAATACAAAAATTGGTGTTGTATAAATTGATTCGATAAGATTGTAATGCTTTGCAGATTTAATCCGGGGAACTGACCTCAGATGTTTAATGTTTCATGAATCTGAAATAGTTCATTCCAATGTTGATGATGTAAATTTGGGATGGAATATTTTCAATTACGATCACACCTCCGGAAATTTGTCCTTCCTGAATTTTACGTCCGGTTACATCATAAATGCAATATGGTGTTCCTTCAACTGAAAAAAAGTCTGATTCTACAAATAATTGGCCTCCTGCAGGATTTGGGAATAAGGTTATTTTATTGAAACGCTCCATGCCATTGTCCAGCCCTACCGTACCCAAGTGCTCAAGCCATATATCATGTAATATAAACTCCTGATTATCCAGCACAGGTTGAGATATTGATAGGGTAACTAATGGTGCAAGGTTGTTATCTACCAAATATCCTATTCTGTCAATATACAAATGATAATCGCCCAAAGGGATGTTGCCGATACCAAAGTATCCTGAAGCGTCAGTTATATCATAAGCAACTGGCTGTTGTTGTGAATTGAAGAGAATTATGGTTACACCTGAGGCAGATGTTGACGAAACACCATTCGCAATTCTGTTAGCACCATCACTTACAAAGCCACCAACAAATCCCGGACCACCGGGGTTAACTCCCTGAGCCAGATTAATGGTGCTGTTAACGGGTGTTATCACGCATAGGTTTATTAAGTTTGACTGATGCCAGAACAGCACATCGCCATAATAGGTAGGCAGGTGACTGGAATAATAAACTGAAGCTGGGTCTGCCGAAGCTTTCGAAAGGTAAAATCCGTTAATGTTATTCAAATGACTGTAGGTGCCATTAATAATCACAGCAGTATCTGTGGCAAACAACGTGCCGTCAAGTGAATTGTGGCGTATCAGCCATCCGTGGCCGACATCAATCGGTTGAGTGCCGTTAAGCACATAGGCCGAACCAAACAGATCGGCATAGGTGGCAGGATACACATTAAGCACAAATTCGCGGCGGTGAGTTCCAATGAGGATACCATTTCGATATTCCTCCGTTTTGTATGCAATTACATGCATTCCGATAGCTCCAGGCTCTCCGGTGATCAATCCACTTAGCGGATCGATTGTAAGTGGAGCAGAGCCATTCAACATGTTTGCCATTGAGTAGCCGGGACTCCAAGGTATATAATTATAGGGTGGCGGTGATGGATTTATTGGAGCTGGATTTGCCTGTGAAGCACCTTCAAACGCATTGTCGAGAGAATAAACCAGTGAATCACCATCAATGTCGGTGGCGGATGCATAAAATCGGAACTGATCACCAACGTATGAGTATGCCGCATATTCGTGGTCGAATACCGGAGAATTATTGGGTGTAAGCGGTTTAATGGTGGTACTGAACGTCATGCCCATATCCAGTGGGTTCACTATATTAACAATGGATCCACTACGGCAACACCGCTGATAAGCAAAAGTTATAGCAGCAGAACCTAAATTGACAGATGTAATGTATCTGGCTCTCTTGATGCACAGATTAGAAGGCCAGCAGTTAAATGGCCACATCAGTTGAACAGAATCGGCAGGACTTAAGAGCAATGTAGATAATAAAGTACCGCTACTATTGAACATACCTACATACGCCGGATCATCAAAAGGCGGTACCCCTGAAATGCAATCACGATAAATGACCAGTTCCAGTTCATAAGTGGTACCTGACAAGTGACGGTAAGTAATGTGACCACCAATTATGTGGGTGGCCATAACATTTGAACATAGCAAAAGAGTGAAGCCGCAGATCAGGTAAAAAAGTTTCATGATATATAGATTTAACATATTCGGATAACAAAGGTATGTAAAGCAACGTAAATGAACAAATGACTTCAGGTTTTGTCGCAATGGTGTAAATCGTCAGCATAAAGTTTACCAGTAAAGCTATAAATTTAAATATAATTAAGGGGTTCATTGTGCTTACTTTGTTTTCTTCTGACTTTGTAGCAAATTGGGTGCCTGCCGGTTTGAGATACCTTGGCCCCGATTATATAAACAATTAAACACGCCGTAAAAGTAAGAATCCCAAAATATGGCTTAATGAGCTGGTAATATAATAATGGATTGGGTTGTTTGTCATTGATATTTAAATAATTATAGTATTGTTTGAGCGGCTTTTATATTTATTTGAATATGTTGACCCTTTAGTTTAAATTTGACCATGCATCGTAGCCAACTTTGTCTGTTACTTTTAATTATTGTTATTTTTCTTTTTCGTTGTGTACCGGCCAAAGCTCAGTTTCCGCAGTGGCATAATTATACTTCAAGTGAAGGAAGTCTGGATTTTGAACTTGACGGGAATGATATCTGGATATGTTCGGTGGGCGGATTGGTTAAACTGAATAAATCAACCGGTACTTATGTAAATTATAATGGCGGTAACTTCGGACTTACCCGAAATGAACTTTACAGAATTGAAACCGATGCTTCCGGTGTCCTTTTTATTTCAGGACTAAATTTCATTCAGACTTTCGATAAAGGCACTGACTGGATGTATTATGATACGCTGACTGCAGTTGGTATGAGTGCGCCAGCTTTAGGGCAGTGCAAGGCTGATAAATTGGGAAATGTTTATGCTCCCGCCTACTCAAATTATATCCTCCGTTATAACAATTCGAATTTTGATACGATTCAGTTTCCGTTATCAGGAAATATTCAGATTTCCGAGATCGATGTAGACTCCAGCAATCATTTGTGGGTCGCAACCGGATTATATGGTGTTGCCAAATATGATGGAACATCATGGCAGACATACGACTCCACGAACTCTGTGTTGCCTTCAAAATTTGCAAATGGTATTTGTGTGGATCATAATGATAAAGTGTATGCACTTTTTTATATGACTCCAAATCAGGGAGTACTTTATTCGTTTTCTAACGGTTTGTGGGTTCTTGAGCAGAGCGGGATCTCTTGTTCAAACGGACCGGTAGAAATGTATGCCGATGCTACTAATAATATCTGGATCACCAGTGAAAACGGTATGGTGAATGGAATTATTAAATGGGATGGAACAAATATAACTTCATTTGTTGTCGGACTCCCTTCAACTGAAATTACCGAATTTCAAATCGATAACCAGGGAAATTGGTTTTATACGACCGATTATGGTTTTTACAGTTATGATGGGGTTTCTCACCGTAATTATAAAATTTCAAATTCCGAACTTCCCACAAATTGGTTTGAGAAAGTAGTGATTGACAAGTATGGAGTAAAATGGTTTGCGGGTTATTATGGTGTGGTGCGGTTCGATGGGTTTAACTGGCGCACATTTAATGTAGCCAATTCAACATTGGGATGGGATCATATCACCGATATGTATGCCGATAATGACAATGGACTGATATGGGTTACCTTTAATCCGGGATTTGGTAATTCAGGAATTTCATACTACGACGGAAGTAACTGGAACACTATAACACCCACAGTTTCGGGAGGATTTCATAACGGGTATTCGCTCACTAAAGATACTAATGGCAACATGTGGTTTATAGGATCAAGCGGTGTTGCAAAATATGATTATACTGCATGGACTCACTACAGCAGCGCAACATTGAATTCCACACCTAATGGCAATATAGTAGCCGATTTATCCGGAAATGTTTTTGTAGCGTCTTTTGGGCAAGGTGTCTGGAGGTTTGATGGCTCAAGCTGGCAGTTTTATGACTCCAGCAATTTTGCAGGAGCATCTTCCTATTCGTACTTTTTGTATTCCGGAGCCGGCGGACAGGTATATGCAATTACAGGTTTGGGAAACATTTATGTTTTTGATGGCACAGCCTGGAATATTTTTTATTCACCCTGCATGGTGCAAATTCCCAACACATTCAGCGGAGTTGAAAATATTACCGGCGACACCTGGCTGGCTCATACTAAGTTTACTTCTAAATACGATGGAGCTTTGTGTACAGATCTCGCAGTTTCCCGGTTGCCCGACTTAAGCGGAATGGTAAGATCGGTTGCAAAAGATTTACATAATAATTATTGGTTCACTTATGGAGTGGTTAATGGAGGCATTACTGTTTATAATAATGATGGCGGCATCAATCCCGAATCTTTGTATGGTATTCCAACATTCAATGCGTCGGGTTTTGTTTATATTGATTTAGCAAGTGATGGAGTATATGATACTTTGGTCGATTACCCGTTTGCAAACCGCAGATTATTATTACTTCCCGACAGTATGATTCATTTTACTAATGCACAAGGTAAATTTAATTTTTCGGTTCCTGACGGTATGTATTCAATAAAAGTTATTCAGGATTCTGTCTGGCAGTTGACATCCGACTCTGCTGAATTTCATTTTACCATGGCTGGTGTCGATACCTCGGGATTCAATTTTGGTTTAATGGACCCTAATTTTCCACTGGAGCAAATGAATGTGAATTTGACTGTAGGAATTCCCAGATGCAATACCTATTTTCCCGTTTGGATTGATTTTTCAAATCAAGGGCTTAATAGTCAAACCGGAGTTTTAAAATATTCCTTCGATCCGCTGCTGAACTATAACGGAGCGGTACCGGCTCCTGATAGTATTAACGGAAATAATTTATATTGGAATATTTCGGGATTAACTACATTTAATCAGCTGAATATACTTATCAGCATGGAGTTGGATACTTTTTTTCTTCCACCTGCCACTCATTTTATTTCAGTAGACTTTATTAAGTCGGGAGTTTCAGTTGCCAATGAAATGTTGTCTTTTCAGGGACGGTGTTCTATGGACCCAAATGATAAATCGGTGAAACCGGAAGGAGCAGGATTACAACACGAAATTGCACCTGAACAAAAGTTAGAGTACACCATTCGTTTTCAGAATTACGGTAACGATACGGCCTTTTATGTAATGATCATAGATACCCTGTCGGCAGAGCTTGATTTTAATACATTCAGCATAAAGGGCAGTAGTCACCCGTGTAGTGTAACATTGAGTCCTGCGGGAGTATTACAGGTTAAATACAGGAATATTAATTTGCTTTGGGAAACTATTGACGCTGCCGCCAGTCAGGGTTATTTTAGTTTTTCGATTAAGCCCCGCATGGGTATTGCAGATGGAACTGTAATTACAAATTCAGCAGCCATTTATTTTGACTTCAATTTACCTGTAGTAACCAATGAAGTGTATAATACAATTTCGCATAGTTTATCTGGATTGATAAATCCTGTATTCAATAAGGAAGTTATTTTGTACCCGGTACCAGTTTCTAATGAATTGTTTGTGTCGGGACTTCATGTAAACCAATTAAAATCATTCCAGATTTTAGATATCACCGGAAAACAAATAAGTTATTCATTGCCGCTGGTGCCAAACGGCAGCATTCATGTTTCACACCTTCAGCCTGGTGTATATATTTTACGACTGAGGTCTGAGTCTGGTGAACATACGCACCATAAGTTTATCGTCGGAAAAGGAAATTAATTAATTTTAAGCAGCTTGCCTGAATTTAGTACATGCATGGATTCGGGTACTCTGGACAACTAAATCCGTAAACATTTTTCAGGACGAGATATCATAAACATGCTGTAAATAATATATTGATTTAGTGCTTTTGTGGCTTTCCCCCTGCGCGTATACTTTTTGCGGAGAAAGGCCACAGTGCCACGATGACACAAAGGTTCCATCAAGTTTTACAGTAATTGCATGTTTGTATTAATTTATTTTGGATGCTCCGAAAATGGATTTTTCAGTATGATTGTACCGTGTTTTTCACGGGGTGAAAGTCCCGTTGACGGCCCCGCTTAAAAAAGTGTACTTTACTGTACAAACTCTTAATCATGAAAAATATCAATAATCCCCATTTGTTTGGTTTTCTGGCAGTAGCTATGATTATATCCTGCAGCGCGCCACAGCCCGATAATGAATTGCCCCTGAACAGTCATCCTGATGACCCTTCAAGAAGGCAGCATCCGTCGGCACCGGTTTCAAACACCGAGTATGAAATACTTACCGGTGCCGCGCGAATTGCCTTCAGAGTCGATCACCCAAATAATCCGGGTAATTATCAGTATATCGATAAAGTACAACCTAAAATAGCCCTTCAGGATTTTATAAGGTATTTCACCGACCAAACAAACGGTTCCTTCGAAGGCATCCGTATTTACCCGGCGTTAAAGAATGGATATTTGGTTTTTATTATGTGCCGGGCCAACCACTCAAACAACCAGGAAGCCGCATATTTGCTGTTGCAAAATGATTCATACTTAAACAACACCTTAACACAGGCAGCCATAACTGCCGATTCGGCCGATTTTTATCATAATGATTATTTAAACAAGGTGAAGATTTTCTTTCATTCACAAAATACTACAGGAACGCCGCTCGAAGGAAGATTACGCTATTCACGGTTTTACCGAAATACTATTTTGAATAATTATATTACCGTTAATTTACCAGAACCGTCGGAGGATATTCCCGACCCCATGAGCGATACAAGAATAATGCTTGAGTTCGGATATATTTTGGATGAGTTTGTGGGCAATCTTCAGGGCCGAATACCCAATGAGGTTTTTACCGATAACGAACTTCAGGGGGTAACAGTCCTGTTCCATCTTCAGGGCAGCAATGAAGCCAGATATATCGACAGGACAAAAATTTATAACAGAAACTCAGGTGGCGATTACAAAGACCTGTATCTCGAAGTGGGGGTGCCCTGTCCGCCCAGATGCGGTGCCCTTCATTAGTATCAAACCGTATTTTGTTTTAATTTAGGGCATTATTACCGGTGCCCATGGAAACGGCCATGAAGTGGTTGCTTTATTCCGAGTATTTTATTTATGTATCCATCCTGGTCAGCCTGGTACTGGCATTCTTTTTTCGAAAACTGCCGGTGAACGAACGTTGTGTCGCTATTACGGTTTTCATTTATACAGCGGCCGACATAGTGTCGTCGGTACTGGCTTACCATAAAATTCAAAACCTCTGGTTTTTTAATATCATTTTCTTTCCACAATTTGCTGCCATTACTTATTGTTTTGCTTCAAACATGTCGGGAGAGGCTCAAAAGCGAATTGTTATTACCGGATGGCTGGTATTATCGGTGCTTCACGCATTGAACATATTATATTTTCAGGGATTTCATACCTTTTGTAGTTTCACCTTTATACCTTCGTGTACCTGGATGGCGGTAAGCGCGTACTTGTTGTTGCGCGACATGCTGGAGCAACAGGAATCGCCACCCTTTGCTACGTTCATAGCCTGGTTTGCTTTGGCAACACTTATTGATAATGCGGGGGCTATCCCCATCATATCTATATTGGGCTGGAACTCGTTTATTCAAACGGATTTAGCTTACCGGCTGTGGGAAATTGTGATGTGGCTGTATACTTTTTGGTATTTGATAATTTTATTCGGTTTACTATGGACCAGGACTACACTCAGATCGGTTTTTTACTCGTAGTAATAACCGTCGTCATACTCATGTTGGTACTGCTGGTGGTTAACCTTATGCTCACCGGCAGAAACAGGCGGCTCCGTCATGAATCGGAAATTCATAAAGTTGAAAGCAAGCTGCGTGAAGATATTGCGCATATCCGGGTGGAGGTAGCCGAAGCAACCCTGAATGATTTGTCGAGAGACCTTCATGATGAAGTGGGCCAGTTACTGACCTTCAGCATCCTTCAGCTCGAAAACCTCTCATCCCGCCCGACGGAAGAAAAGGAAAAGATGATTGAGGAAATTAAACAATCGGCACGTGATACGCTTGAGGCTATACGAAGCATCTCGAAAGGGCTGAGCCCCGATTATATTAATCAGCAGGGATTGGTGAAATCGTTGGAACAATTATTACTCAGGGCGCGTAACCGAACCGGTGTAAAAACGTCGCTTCATGTGTCGCCCGACTTCAATCTTGTTAACCCGGCCCACCCGGTAATTATTTTCCGGATCATCAGGGAGTGTTTAACAAATGCCATGCGACATGGAAAAGCGACGCGGATCAGTATCGGTTTATCGTCCAGCAATAACAGGGCAGAAGTATCCTTCCTGGATAACGGTGTGGGCATGCATGTTAATCCTAACAGCAGTAATTCGCTTGGCTGGCGCAATATGCAGCACTATGCGGGTTTGATGAATGGCAAACTGGTAAGTCATAACGATACTGAAAAGGGAACAGAAATATTTTTAACCATTCCAAATCATTTAATGTAACTTTTATGACTATTCACATTGCACTTGCCGACGATCACCAGCTGGTGAGGAAAGGTATCCGGTTATTACTGGAGAATATAGATAAGTTTAAGGTTGTTATTGAAGCATCAAACGGAAAAGAACTGATTGAGCATATCAGCGGCCATGCCAAA
Source organism: uncultured Flavobacteriaceae bacterium (assembly GCA_964587075.1). Taxonomy (GTDB): domain Bacteria; phylum Bacteroidota; class Bacteroidia; order AKYH767-A; family OLB10; genus CAZPKJ01. The sequence goes on from CAZPKJ010000056.1 coordinate 14,219, forward strand.
TTACCCGACCTGGTGCTGATTGATGTGAATATGCCGGTAATGGGAGGAAGGGAAACGGTTGAGGAGCTGCGAAAGCTGTACCCCGACCTTCGGATGGTAGCGCTCAGCGTAAGCAATGAACTTAATATAATCAGGGAGCTGATTCAGCTGGGAGCCAATGCCTATCTTTTTAAAGATTCCAGTCCCGAAAAGTTTAAAAAAGTACTTTATGAAGTGCATGAAAAGGGATTTTACTACGATCAGCAGGTTGTTGAAAGCCTGTTGGCCACCGATCAGGATAATCATGATAACCGGGTCCGTAAAAACTACCAGGCACTTATTGATACACTGACCGTCCGTGAACTGGAATTCATCCGTTACTCCTGCAGCGAATTAACCTACAAGGAGATTGCGGTCAAAATGGGAGTCAGCCTGCGAACCGTGGATGGCTATCGCGAAAGCACCTTCGATAAATTAAATGCCCGGTCACGCACAGGACTTGTTCTGTTCGCGTTCCATTCAGGGATTTTTCAGGGGAAGCCCGGATAACTTATATTGGTTGTGGGCTTTTCAAAGCACCACGAATTCAGTCTGTTGCAAGCATAATTCAATTCGTTGCCATTCGACTTTTCATGACATTTCGTTGTATGATGATAATTTATTAATTTCGGTACCCGCTTTAAAAATTCAAATTATAATACCCCTATTCTTATGAAAAACCTGCTTAATACCATCGTGTTGTTTTTAATTACAGGGTTGCTGTTACCGGCTGCTGCGCAAAAGAAACCTGCCAAAAGTTTACCGGCACCTGTAAAAGTTACCTCAGTTGAAGGCATCACTGAATACCAGCTGGCTAACGGATTAAAAGTACTGCTTTTCCCCGATCCTTCAAAATCGACTATTACAGTGAACATTACCTACCTGGTAGGATCACGGCACGAAGGATATGGTGAAAGCGGTATGGCCCACCTGCTCGAACACCTGGTTTTCAAAGGAACACCCAAACACCCAAACATCCCGCAGGAACTTACCGCGCGTGGCGCCCGCCCGAATGGAACTACCTGGTTCGACCGAACCAATTACTTTGAAACATTTTCGGCATCTGAAGATAACCTGCGCTGGGCCCTTGACCTCGAAAGCGATCGTATGATCAATTCATACATTGCCAAAAAGGATCTCGATAGTGAATTTTCGGTAGTACGAAATGAATTTGAGTCGGGTGAAAATGATCCGGGAAGCGTACTGATGGAACGGGTGCTCTCAACAGCATACCTGTGGCATAATTACGGTAAATCAACTATTGGCTCTAAAGAAGATATTGAGCAGGTTCCCATTGAAAATCTGCAGGCCTTTTACAGGAAGTATTATCAGCCCGACAATGCGGTACTCACTATTGCAGGTAAAATTGACGAAGCAAAAACTCTGCAGCTCGTTAATGAATATTTTGGCCCCATTCCAAAGCCGACACGTGTTCTTCAGCCAACGTATACCGTAGAGCCGGTTCAGGATGGCGAACGTCATGTTGTTTTGCGCCGTGTCGGGGATGTACAGGTCACTGCTGCAGGTTATCATATTCCTGCGGGTGCCCATCCCGATTTTGCTGCGGTAGCCGTGTTAACGGATGTGCTGACCAACGAACCATCG
>CAZPKJ010000057.1:0-15777 GCA_964587075.1 uncultured Flavobacteriaceae bacterium
GTTTGCGGTGTTAACGGATCCATTGACTTATCGGGTACCGGTGGAAACAGTCCATACACATATCTCTGGTCGCAAGGCTCGGTTACTCAGGATTTGTCGGGATTAACTCCAGGTACCTATACGGTTACCGTGACCGATGCTAATGGTTGCACTGCTGAGTTATGGAAAAAGCTTTGGGGTGCCCAGGAAATGCGGATCCGGAAAAAATCCATCACTCATGCTTCCGATACGGTGTGCGATGGTGCCATTGATATCAAAGTTTGGGGAGGGGCCCAGCCGTTAACTTATCAGTGGAGTAACGGTGCCACCACCGAAGATCTTTCCAACCTTTGTCCCGGAGTTTATAAGGTTACCGTAACCGATGCAAATGGTTGTACCAAATCGAGAGCTTTGCGGGTACGTTATCTCAAAGATGTAATTACAGCGAAGGTGGTTGAAACAACCAAAGGTGCCGATATATCCATCATGAACATATATCCATCGCCTGCAACGCAATCAACCAATCTCATGGTATTATTCAGCAACAAAGGCAGTGCAACAATCAATATTTATAACACATCCGGTGTGCTTGTTGATTCTTATTCCGACATTGAGGTACAGCCCGGAATTGTTATGGAATTCGGGTTCGATGTGCAACAGTATGCCGCAGGTACATACCTTGTAACAGTAAATCAGAATAACTCTCTCGAAAAAATAAGGTTTAGTGTAGTGAAATAGTTTAGCTTAATAGTTTGTAAAGAAGGGTGCAAGAAATTGTGCCCTTTTTTATTTAACAACTGTTTATATTTTAATCTTATACCTTTACACTGCAATTTGCACGGATAACATTTCAACAAACTAACATGTCTAACCGGTTAAAATTTGAGAGCAGCCCGTATTTGTTGCAACATGCAAACAATCCGGTTGATTGGTATGCGTGGGGCGATGAGGCTTTTAAGCGTGCTTTCGCAGAGGATAAACTTGTTATCGTGAGCATTGGTTACAGTGCCTGTCACTGGTGCCATGTCATGGAACATGAATCCTTTGAAGACACTTCGGTTGCCGACATCATGAATCAGCACTTTGTTTCGGTGAAAGTAGACCGGGAAGAGCGGCCCGACATTGATCAGGTTTATATGTCGGCAGTGCAACTTATGACCGGCAGAGGCGGCTGGCCACTCAACTGTATCATTCTCCCTGACGGGAGGCCGGTTTATGGCGGCACTTACTTTACCAGGAAACAGTGGATAAATATTCTCACTAATCTGGCCGAATTGTACAAAACTGATAAAACCAGACTCATTGAGTATGCAGCTGAGCTTACAGCCGGCATAAATAAAGCTGAACAATTGGTCATTTCGGACGAAAGTTCGGAACTGACTTTAGATACTATCGGTAAAAGCGTCACTGCATGGCAGTCGGGTTTCGATACGTTAAATGGGGGACCGAACCGCGCTCCCAAGTTTCCATTGCCTGATAATTATTTGTTCCTGCTGCAATATGCCCGGTTTAATAAGGATAAAAATTTGTCGGATCATATCAAGCTTACGCTGGATAATATGGCCTTAGGTGGGATTTTCGATCACCTTGGGGGTGGCTGGTACCGGTATTCGGTGGATGCAATCTGGAAGGTTCCTCATTTTGAAAAGATGTTGTATGATAATGCCCAGTTGATTTCCTTGTATTCAGGGGCACACACGCATTTCAACAGGTCCCTCTACAAAGAAGTGGTTTATAAAACTTTTGATTTCATTGAATCGGAACTTAAAGGCCGGGAACATAATTATTTCTGCGCCATTGATGCCGATTCAGAGAAGGAAGAAGGCAAATATTATGTGTGGAACCGTGATGAACTGATTTCGGCTTTGGGAGATGATTTTGATTTATTCTGCAAATTATATCATATCGACCAGGATGGCTTGTGGGAACATGGCAATTATATATTAATTCGTAAACAGGTTGAGTTACCGGGAGGAGATGGTGATGAAAAAAAACTAAGAGATATTCATTCCAGATTACTAAATGCACGTAAAAAAAGGATTCGTCCGGGTACCGATGATAAAACTCTGGCTTCATGGAACGCACTTTTAATTACAGGTTATCTTGACGCTTACAACGCTTTCGCGGATGAGAAATTCCGGGACACTGCTGTTGACAACGCCCGTTTCATTTTAAAAAACATGGTTCGGGATGATGGGGGATTATATCACAATTATAAAAACGGGAAGAGCAGTATTAATGGCTATCTGGAAGATTATGCATTTTTTATTTACGCCTTGATCAGGCTTTATGAATCAACATTTGAATACCACTGGATTGAATTGGCAAAAAACCTTGTTCAATACACCGAAAGGTATTTTGATAGTGACGATAAGGTGTTCTTTTATTTTACATCATCCGATGATCCCGCTTTAATTTCACGGCAGCGTGAATTGCAGGACAATGTTATTCCATCTTCCAATTCACAAATGGCTCATAACCTGTTTTTACTGGGACATTATTTCGAAAAAAGTGAATGGATCACACGAAGCCAGGCAATGTGCGCGGCCATGAAGGATGGTATACTCACATATGGCTCGGCTTACAGTCACTGGATGATGGTTTGGATGTATCATGCTTCACCGTTAAAGGAATTGGTGATATGCGGAAAGAATGCGCTCACAATAAGGTCGGAGCTGGCTGTAAAAATGCAGATTCCCGGACTTATTATCGCTGGATGTGTTTCTACCGAAAACATTCCTTTAACCCGGGGCAGGCTTGTTGAAGAGCAAACTAAAATTTATGTTTGTAAAAATCATTCCTGCAGCCTGCCTGTCGCCGATGTAAACGCTGCATTAGATCTTTTGTCCGACTGATTTGGGTTGAATCCCCTGTTCCCAAAGGCCTTTTCTTTTTTATTTTTATTGAATTGGCGTCCGGTCAAACCGGGGTATTACCTGTATTAAACCACCCCCAATTGTCTGACAAAAGCACTGATTAACAGAGAAGTAAAGTTGCCGAAAGATTATTGTTAAATCATGATTTCGGTCATTTTGTTTATTAGCGAATATTTTATAATTTCATTCATTCGTAAACACGTCGGGTTCCCATATCCCGTTATCTTCTTGTTTTAACCCTTTAATAATTTAAAATTATGAAAGCATACGACGAAAAGCACATCAAAAACATCGCGCTCGTTGGAGGGGCGAAAACCGGTAAGACTACCCTTGCCGAAACCATGTTATTTGAAGCGGGCATCATTAATCGGAGAGGTACGGTAGAAGATAAAAATACCATCTCCGATTTTCACGAAATTGAACACGAAAGGGGCAACTCCGTTTATGCAACAGCGTTACATACCGAGTGGCGCGATTATAAAATAAATATCATCGACACGCCCGGGCTTGATGATTTTGTCGGCGAAGTTATTTCAGCGATCCGCGTGTGTGATACCGCGGTTTTTGTTTTAAATGCCCAGCATGGCGTTGAAGTAGGATCGGAATTGATTTGGAATTATGTTGACGAGTATCAGAAGCCAACCATATTCGCCATTAATCAGCTCGATCATGAGCAGGCTAATTTTATTTCAACATTTGAAGAGGCCCGCAATCGATTTGGAAACCAGGTAACCATGATGCAATATCCTTTAAACCAGGGTACAGGATTTAACGCCATCATCGACCTGCTGAAAATGACCATGTACAAATTTCCCAAAGGAGGTGGTAAGCCGGAAAAAATGCCTATCCCCGAAGAGGAAAAGGAACGCGCAAATAAATTACATAATGAGTTGGTTGAGAAAGCTGCTGAAAACGATGAAAAACTCATGGAACTTTATTTTGAAAAAGGCAGTCTTGATGAAGATGAAATGCGAATAGGAATAAAAAAGGGAATGATGAATCATGACATATTTCCTGTATTCTGTATTTCGGCCAGGCAAAATATGGGAAGCGGACGTATGATGGGATTTATTGATAATGTTGCTCCATCGGCCGTCGAAATGCCAGCTGAAACCACAATCGATAATGAACCCGTTCCCTGTGATCCATCCGGGCCACCTGTTTTGTTTGTATTTAAAACATTAATTGAGCCACACCTTGGTAAACTTACTTTTTTTAAAGTGCTGTCGGGCGAAGTTACTGCCGGCATGGAACTGTATAATCCTGAAACTGAAGTCACCGAACGTATGGCCCAGTTATTTATTATGGATGGAAAGAACAGAAATCCGATTGATAGACTAAAGTGTGGGGATATAGGTTCAACATTAAAACTTAAAAACACTAAAACAAATCATACTTTAACCGCTAAAGGTTCAGGTTTAAGAATAAAGCCGATAGCATTTCCGCTTCCACGTATACGCACGGCGGTAGTAGCCAAAAATAAGGCCGACGATGAGAAATTAAGTGAAGTGTTACATGAAATTCATGCTGAGGATCCAACGTTAATTGTTCAGTACGACAGGGAAATGAAGCAGGTACTTTTACTTGGCCAGGGAGAACTTCATCTGGCAGTAACAAAATGGCGGCTGAGCCATGTTTATAAAGTTGAAGTTGAGTTTGTACCACCCAGGATCCCCTATCGTGAAACTATTCAAAAACCAGCCAATTCATCTTACCGGCACAAAAAACAGTCGGGTGGAGCAGGCCAGTTTGGTGAGGTGTATATAAAAATTGAACCAATTCAAAACGGGCATGAGCCTAAACCCGAATGGACTGTTCGTGAAAGGGAAGAGGTTCAGCTGCCATGGGGAGGAAAATTGGTATTTAACAATTGTATTACCGGTGGTGTAATCGATTCGCGATTTATACCTTCAATTATGAAAGGTGTTATGGATAAAATGAACGAAGGCCCTTTAACCGGTTCATTCGTTCGGGATATATCGGTGAGTGTATATGACGGAAAGATGCACCCGGTCGATTCCAATGATATTTCATTCAAAATTGCGGGTATGATGGCATTCAAGGAAGCATTTCATCAGGCCCAGCCACAATTGCTTGAGCCCATTTATGATGTTGAAGTTGAAATGCCCGAAGAGTTAATGGGTGATGTGATGAGTGAACTGCAGGCACGCCGTTCAATTATTACCGGTATGGATAGCAAGGGCGGATACCAGGTTATCAAGGCCAGAACTCCCCTTGCCGAACTGGATAAATCGTCAGTTAACCTCCGGTCGATTACCCAGGGAAGAGCAAAACTTAGAAGTACTTTTGCCGATTATGTTCCCGTACCACCTGAATTACAGAAAAAACTTCAGGAGGAGTATAGTAAACAGCAACAGGAGTGATTGCTGAATAATGAATGAAAAGTGTTATATGATCAATCAGCATTTATAAGCTGTTGCAATTCATCATTTTTTCTTTTCTTTACGGACTAAAATTTAAATATGCACGATATTGAGATTGGCATTGGATCCAGGGTTAAGCACCCTGAATTTGGTGAGGGCGTTGTAATTAATATCAAACCCAAAACATATCTGGTTGTTTTTATGCAACGGGGAAAGATTGAGGTATCAAAATCGTATACCAATCTTGAAATAATTGAAGCTGTTGAACCCGAATCAGGTCTCGTAAGCTTGATGGAAGTGGAGAAAATCTTCACCAATATTATCAGGCGATACAGCGACATTCAGGAAACCGTTCCCATGGGATCCAGATGGATAGGAGGCAAGATAATATTACAGCCCGCTAACGCAGCTCAAAAACCCAAAGAAATACCCATTGATCAGTTTTTTCATAAAATTGTAATGCTCCGCGACCGCCTTCGGGTTATGGAACAACGTATTAATTCGAGCGATAATCTGAATGAAGAGGAGAAATTAAACCTGCAACAGTATCTGACCCGCATATATGGCAGTTTAACTACGTTTAATGTCCTTTTCAGGGATGATGAACACCATTTTGTCGGGGAAAAGGGCAAGGAATAAAGTAATGCCGGAAGAATGTCACGCGAAAATAGTTTTTGGTGCTTATTTGCCTCATACATTTTTGATCACCACTGCTGATAACTCAATTCCAAACGACATATTTTGATTCTGTTGTGAATACACCGGTTGCCTGGCATAGGTAGTGGAATTTGCTTTTACCATATACCCATTTCCTGAATATTTTGTAATCAAATCAAAACATCTTACAGTATTACAGTTTTTAATAAGCATAAATTATTTTTTGTTAAACACGTTTCATGATATGGTCCGTTTGAGCCCTGATAAACTTTTCTCCACGTACCTGTTCATACAACTCAATATACCGGTCGCTTACCATTTTTACAATCTCATTGCTCATATAAGGAATGGATTGACCTTCGAGTCCCTGAAAGTTATTTTCGATGAGCCATTGCCGGAGAAATTCTTTTGAGAGCTGACGTTGTGGGGCCCCCGACTGTTGTCGTTCTTCGAAACCATTGGCATAAAAATAACGCGATGAATCGGGTGTATGTATTTCGTCAATAACAACAATTTCATCACTTGATTTCCCAAATTCATACTTTGTATCAACGAGCAACAAACCTTGCTTTGCGGCCATTTGTGTTCCTAACGCAAAAAGTTTGTGAGTATAAGATTCAAGGACCTGATAATCCTTCTCCGAAACAATTCCCAGTGAAAGTATTTCTTCTTTGGATATGTCCTGATCGTGACCATGATGACTTTTTGTAGTTGGCGTAATAACAGGTTCCGGAAGGCGGTCATTTTCACGAAGGCCTTCAGGGAGCGATACGCCGCATAGTGTTCTCAGTCCGCTTTTATAGGTACGCCACGCATGTCCCGCAAGGTAACCCCTGATAACCATTTCAACAGGATAGGGTTTACACATTTTACCGATAGTTACATTTGGATCAGGTACCGAAATTACCCAGTTTGGAACCTCGTGTTTGGTTGCATCTAAAAAGAATGACGCAAGCTGATTCAAAACCTGACCTTTGTATGGTATGGGTTCAGGAAGTATAACATCAAAAGCCGAAACCCGGTCGGTAACCACCATCACCATGTACTGGTTGCCGATAGTATATACGTCCCGTACTTTCCCGCTGTAAAATGCGGTTTGCCCCGGAAATTTGTAAGAAGTATTTTTTATTGTGAACATTTTAAATGATGGGTTTGAATATTAATTCGTCTATATGGTAAATTATCATACGCGTCAGCAATATGGAAGAATCCAAGGATTGAGAAATTTAATTCTAAGTGTTAAATCATAAATAACCCAATGACACAATAACTCTATCTTCTTCCCTTATGACTAATGACTATTTATCTATCGTAAATATCATTCTTTTTTGTCAGTTTCAAATCTTGTAATATGGATGACTTCACATTTATCTGAAAGTAATAATTTTCCTGGAAACCAAACGGAACCCAATTTACACGCATTTCCCAGCAATGTAAATCGCGGTATATTCCAAGCGATGTGTACGACAAATCATTAGCGGTGAAGTCGTACCCTGAATTGAAAGTAATTTTCCATTTGGGGGTTAATGAAATATCGCCGTTAAAATTCAGTGTTTGATTCACAGTAGCATCAAGCAAAGCGGCTCGTGAATAGGAAACATTGTAACTGACCGCAAGGTTAAACGGAATACTGTAGTCGATGTAATTACCGGGTTTTTCATTAATTTTTTGCAGCTCATCACTGGTTCCTTTGTCGCTTTTTTTGGTCGTATTGTTCACAAGGTTAAACCCAGCTGAAGCGGCAGCGCTCACAAATCGGGCCAGCCGGTTGTTTTGATCCCATTCGGTTTTGTTGATGCGCTGGCCGTTTTCATTCGTCACATACGGGTCAAAGCTTCCTGAAAAATTCAGGTTAAGCCGGTCGAACAGTGTTGTGCGTCCGTTAAGGGAAATATTCGACCAGTTAAGTGAGTCAAGGGCGGTATTGTATGAAACGGATGCCGATAAACTTTCGAATATTTTAATTTTCTTTAGTGTGGATGATGTATCGGTTTCGCTTCGCACTTTCATTTCGAGGTTATTATCCAGATTAAAGCCAATTACTCCAAACCTGCCTGAAGGCGGTCCGCCATAAATTCCCTGTTCAAAGATAGAATACTGCGATTGGTCACCTTGGGCGTTAACCTGATAAGTTTTATAATAATTAAATGAAGGATCACTGAAGTCGGGCCGGTAACTATAGCTTACCGTGGGAGCCATTACGTGCCTTATGGCATTAATCTTTCCTTTTTTAAATTGAAACATTCCGTAAATGCGTGTGTTAAGTGAAACTGCGGTTACAAAATCACGTGCTGCACGAAACCCTTTCACGGTGTCGGTATCAATAATGTCATTCACTGAATCAAAAGCTTTCCGAATGGTTTCGGGATACCACCTTTCATTGTAGGTAACTGATGGCGAGAGCGTAAAATGTTTCATCACTTTTAATGAGGTGCTTACCGGAATACTGTGCGACATTCCATACCGGAATTTGTTTTCAGATTCTTTTTTAAAAAGCAAGGTATCTTTTGTTTGAATGGTATTCTGGAAATTATTCTGATAACTTATTCCGATTTTTTCGTACCATCTCTCAGTTCCTGTAACCACTTTTTTCTTAAATGGATAAAGACGGTTTATACTAAAGCTGGTATTGGGTATACTCATCGACACATCCCTGGTTAATGTGTTCTGGCTGTGTGAAAGCGTTGCCGAAAACACATAGGGTTTTCCGGGCCACGATTTCGACCATGCAACCGACGATTGAAAAGTATTGGTAAGATAATTATTCGCATTGGAAATATTATTTTGATAGTATCCCGAACTTCCGGCATTAACATTTGCCGAAAAATTACTGTTGGGTCTGGCTTTGGGATCCTGTCTGTGATTCCACCGGATGAAAAAATCTTTGTACAGATTATAATCGGGTAATTCTTTTTCGGATGTTTTTATTTCGGAATAACTGACCGAAACATTACCTCCATAGCGGTACCGGTTTGCATAATTACTGTTTAATTTACCGGCCCAGCTGCCCAGCGTATAAATATCTCCCGTAAGGGCAAAATCAACTACATCGCCAATTCCAAAATAATATCCCCCGTCCTTAAAGAAAAAACCCAGACGGCCCGATTCGCCATACGAAGGAAATAAAATTCCTGATGCACGCCCCTTACGGGTAGGAAAGTAACCGAACGGGATCATCAGCGGTGTGGGTACATCTTCAATTACCAGGTAGGCAGGCCCGGTAACTACTTTATTATCCTGAATAACCTTCAGTTTGTTGGCCGAAATAGAATAGTGCGGATGTGGCAGGTCGCAGGTAGTATATGCGCCTTTGCGGATAAAATAACTTTTCTCATCAATCTTTTTAACGGTCTCACCCAGGATATATCCGTCACCCTGCCGGGTGTTAACCTGAGTGATGCGGCCCTTTTTTGAATTGAAATTATAAGTTATGGTTTTTGCGGTAAACCGATCCTCCTTCTGACTGAATACGGGCAGTTCAATTTCGGTTCCGCTGGTATCAGTAACGCCCCGGGCGCTTAATATGCGGGTGGTCCAATCAATTTCAATATATCCGGCCTTAAGTTCAATATCCTCATAATTAACCACCGCATCACCATACAAATAAACTTTTTCATCGATAATATCGAACCGGACCGAATCGCGGGCCTTATAGGTAACTTTCGATTTTAGCGCTGAGTTATCGAGAGAATCGTTTCCCGAACCTGAAAGCAGTAATGAGTCACTGTATCCTGAAAACTGCAAGGTATCCTGCTCCGGAACTTGTGAGGTTGCGTTTTTGACAGATGCTATGCATAATAAAAGCAGCGCAAAAGTGGTTAATATTTTTGTTGATATCGAATTCCCGCTAAACGGCATCACACGGATAAGAAGCGTAATTTTGAGTTGTCAAAGCTAATTAAAATTAAAGTTGCCTGTATTGAATCGCCTCCTCATCTCAACGTTAGTGCTGTTATTGTTGTTGTTCAGTGCTTTCACTTCCTTTAGCCCTGCTCCGAAATATCAGATAAAAACGGTAGTAATTGATCCCGGCCACGGTGGTCACGACTCGGGCTGCCTCGGTTCGTCATCGCAGGAAAAACATGTGGCGCTGGCTGTTTCACTGAAACTTGGTGAGTTCATTGAGAAAGCCTTTCCGGATGTAAAAGTGATATACACCCGGAAAACGGATGTTTTTGTTGAACTGCACGAACGTGCCGCCATAGCAAACCGCGCCAAAGCCGACCTTTTCATATGTATTCACTGTAACTCAGGGCCCTCAGCTGCCTTTGGCGCCGAAACTTTTGTGATGGGTCTTCATAAAACAGCCGATAACCTGGCGGTTGCAAAACGTGAAAATTCAGCCATTTTACTGGAGAAAGATTATAAAACCAATTATGATGGTTTCGACCCTAACTCACCTGAAGCGAATATTATATTTTCCCTCTATCAGAACACCTTCATGCACCAGAGCCTAAATTTTGCCGCGCATGTGCAGAAGCAACTGGAGCATAATTCGGGTCGTTTCAACCGTGGAGTAAAGCAGGCAGGATTTCTGGTTTTGTTCCGGACTGCCATGCCAAGCGTATTGATAGAACTGGGCTTTTTAACGAACCGGTCCGACGAAAAATACCTGGCCAGTGAAAAGGGTCAGGATAATCTGGCTCAATCAGTTTTGAAAGCTTTTCAGAGTTATAAACTTGAAACTGAGCGGAAAGTAGCTGGGAATACAGCAGACAGTTCTCCGGCCGAAGCTGCCAAAACACCTGACTCAAAAGCTGTTTCAGCACCTTCCGATATCCGCGAAAGCGATGGTAAAACAGCAGATAATCAAATGGTTGGCAATAGTGATGAGGGTGTAAATGAGGTTCCATCGGTTGCCGAACGAGGCAGGATTTTTTATACCATTCAGGTTGGAGCTATAGCCAATTCAGCTACGGGTGATGAGTCAAAATTTAGTAAAGTGCCAGAAATCAGGAAGTTAATAGGAGATGATGGTATGACACGATTTTATTCCGGCATATTTAACACCCTTGATGAATCGAGAAGCCACTTGCAAAAACTTCGCGAATCAGGTTTTAAGGACGCTTTTGTTTGTGCTTTTTCAGGAGCAAAACGCATTTCGGTTTCCGAAGCCGCTCAATTGCTCAAAAGAAAGTAAATTCGCACCTGTACATTAAGGAGCGTTTCCTTTTGTATAATATTGCCTCAAATAGCAGTTTAAATTGTGAAGATATCCAAAGAAGTTAAAGTTGGCCTTTTGGTAACTGGAGCCCTTGCCGCATTGTTGTGGGGGATGAATTACCTGAAAGGCATCGATGTTTTTTCCAGTGTCAATAATTATTATGCTGTTTATCCCAATGTCGATGGCCTGACCCAGTCAAGCGATGTTTTACTCAGTGGTGTAAAAATTGGCCAGGTACAGAAGATTGAATTTTTAAAAGACCAGTCGGGAAAGATACTTGCTACATTACGAGTTAACAGCAAAACCTATATTAGTAAAACGGCAGTCGCACGTATTATCAGTCTCGATTTACTGGGCAGCAAAGCAATAAACATTATTCTTGACCCGGGTGCTGAGCCAGCGGTTGATGGCGACACACTGCGGGCAGAGGTTGAGTCAACCTTGTCGGCCCAGGTGATGCCCATCAAAGATAAAGCGGAAAACCTGATTGCATCGCTCGATACGTTGGCCGTTGCTTTGAGCAGTGTACTTGGAACCAACAATCGGAATAGTTTGAATTCTACCTTCGGGAATCTTGATAAAACACTTCAGAATCTCGAGAGTGCCACAGCAAGCCTCGATCAAATGGTTTCATCAGATCAAAGCAAGCTCAACCGCATGGTAAGTAATATTGAATCCATTACTTCAAATTTAAAAAGCAACAACGAGGCCTTGTCAAATACGCTTCAGAATCTTTCTGCCATATCCGATTCGGTTGCAAGGTCAGGATTATCCTCCACCATCAATAACGCTAACTTAACATTAAAGCAAACAGCTTCCATTATGGAAAAGATAAACAGGGGCGAAGGAACCATGGGAATGCTGATAAACAACGATAGTTTATACCATGCTCTTGAGAAATCGGCAGTTGACCTTGATAAATTACTGGTCGACCTACGTGAAAATCCGAAGAGGTATGTTCATATTTCGGTTTTTGGAGGCGGCAAGAACAAATCCAAATAGCTGCCATCGGTACGTAAAATTGTTCAATTAGAGATTATGATCAGCAGTATAATATTTCTGATTTTACTTATTGCAGGAAGCTATTTTTTTTACTCCAGTGTAAGAAAAATTGTCAGAAATATAAAACTTGGCCGCGAGGTAGATATCAGTGACCGCAAGGCTGAACGATGGAAAACCATGGCCATGGTGGCGCTGGGTCAGTCGAAAATGGTTTCCAGACCTGTAGCAGGATTCTTTCATATTGTTATTTACGCCGGCTTTATTATCATCAACATTGAAGTACTTGAAATTATTATTGATGGTATCTTTGGAACACATCGTATTTTTGCAGCCCCGCTGGGACCTCTTTATGATTACTTGATTGGAAGCTTCGAAATACTTGCGTTTGGTGTAATTCTCGCTTGCGTTGTATTTTTGATCAGGAGGAATATTATCCGGTTGAAGCGTTTTATCAGTAAAGAGATGAAAGGATGGCCCGCAACGGATGCCAACATCATTCTTTTTGCCGAAATAATACTCATGAGTTTATTTTTAACCATGAACGCTGCCGACTTAATCCTGCAGGAACGTGAAGCAGGCGGATATATAAAAGCAGGTTACTTTCCGGTAAGTTCATATATTGCTCCTTACCTTAGTTCCATCAGCGAACAAACTCTTATTGCTGTCGAACGGTTTTGCTGGTGGCTCCACATTGCCGGGATTTTTTTATTTCTTAATTATATTCCTTTCTCAAAGCACTTTCACATTTTTCTGGCATTTCCCAATACCTGGTACAGTAAACTTGATAAAAAGGGAAAGTTCAATAACCTCGAAAGTGTTACCAATGAGGTAAAACTGATGCTTGATCCTTCGGCAAATCCTCCTTCATCCGACGGTCCTCCTGCACGGTTTGGTGCCGGCGACGTAAATGACCTTACCTGGAAGCAGCTTATGGATGCCTATTCTTGCACCGAATGTGGCCGTTGTACTTCGGTTTGTCCTGCCAACATCACAGGGAAAGCCCTCTCGCCGAGAAAAATTATGATGGATACAAGAGACCGGCTTGATGAGGTTGGAAAGAATCTCGATGCTCATGGCCCCGGCTATGACGATGGTAAGATGTTGCTTGGAAATTATATCCAGCCTGAAGAGTTGTGGGCCTGTACCACATGTAATGCCTGCGTGGAAGCCTGTCCTGTAAACATCGATCCATTGTCAATAATCCTGGATGTACGCAGGTACCTGGTTATGGAAAAGTCATCGGCACCCGGCGAACTCAATGGCATGTTCACAAAAATTGAAAATAATGGCGCACCCTGGCAATTTTCTCCATCCGATCGGTTAAAATGGGCGACCGATAAATAACTTACCTGATATGAGTGAATCCGCATTAAAAGTACCTACTATGGCTGAAATGGCATCTAAAGGAGAGATGCCCGAAATCCTGTTTTGGGTTGGATGCTCGGGAAGTTTTGATTCAAGGGCACAAAAGATAACCAAAGCCATTGTTAAAATTCTTAATCATACCAATATCAGTTTTGCCGTACTCGGAACCGAAGAGAGCTGCACCGGTGATCCTGCAAAAAGGGCAGGCAATGAATTTCTTTTTCAAATGCAGGCTTTCACAAACATTGAAGTATTGAACGGGTATGGAATTAAAAAGATAGTTACCGGTTGTCCTCACTGTTTTAATATACTTAAGAATGAATACCCTTCTCTTGGTGGAAATTATCAGGTTCTTCATCATGCCGAATTATTGCAACAATTAATGAATGAAGGGAAACTTAAAGTTGCAGGGGGGGCCTTTAATGGAAAAAAAATTACCTACCACGATCCTTGTTACCTGGGCCGGGCAAACAACATTTATGAGGCACCCCGTGAGGTTATTCAAAAACTGGATGGCGCCCTTGCCGAAATGAAAAGGAGCAGGGCCAACGGACTGTGTTGTGGAGCGGGTGGTGCGCAAATGTTTAAAGAACCCGAAAAAGGGAATAAGGATATAAACATTGAACGAACCGAAGAAGCCCTTGGAACCAGTCCTGATTATATAGCCGTTGCATGTCCGTTTTGCATGACCATGATGACGGATGGTGTCAAACATTTTGAAAAAGAGGAATCGGTTCGGGTCATGGATATTGCTGAACTGATTGCCAATGCAAATGACCTATAAATTATTTGAATCATGTTAGTACCCTTTGAATCATTGCCACCCACATCACGTATCTGGATTTACCAGGCCGACCGCGTCATCTTACCTGCACAGGAACAGGTGATATTGTCAGATGCCGGTTTATTTGTAAATACATGGACAGCGCACCAGGCCGGACTAAAAGCGGGAGTAACCATTCTGCATAAGGCATTTCTCATTTTTGGAGTTGATGAATCGTACAATGATGCCAGTGGATGCAGTATTGACAAAAAAGTAAACTTTGTAAAGGCAGCAGGAGGTAAAAACAATCTCGATTTTTTCAACAGGAACCTTGTTTTTTTTGAAGATGGCCGGTTCATAGAATTGAAAAAGGTGAATGAGGCTTTGAACTCCGGCGAAATCAGCCTCAATTCCTGTTTTTATAATAACCTCATACAAACGAAAAGTGATATGGAATCTTCGTGGCTTGTTGCAGTAAAGAATAGCTGGCTGATGAATTTTGTGCATGCACTCAATACCTGATTCACATTACAACTGAATAACCCCGGGTTATATTTTAAGGCACATAAAAATGTACCCTGACATCACTTCTTTAAGATTATTATTTATTTAATAAATAAACCACACCATTTGCCATGTTAATTTATGTGTTGTTTTTAATAGGGTTCGTGTTACTCATCAAGGGTGCCGATATGCTTGTGGATGGCTCAGTGGCTGTTGCCAGGAAATATGGGATCAGTGATATTGTAATCGGCCTTACTATCGTATCTTTTGGAACTTCGGCACCCGAACTGGTAGTAAACCTTATTGCTTCATTAAATGGCAACAGTGAAATAGCCGTTGGTAATGTGGTTGGCAGTAATATTGTGAATATATTTTTTATACTCGGGCTGTCAGCTATCATATTTCCCTTATCCGTAAAGAAAAATACAACCTACAAGGAAATTCCATTTGCCCTGTTAAGCGCCATTGTGGTCATGTTTCTGGGTAATGATTATTATTTTACGCAAACTGAAAATTCGCAGCTATCGGGTGGCGATGGACTGGTATTACTGTGTTTTTTCGCGATCTTTATGTATTATATTTTTTCTATTTCAAAGGATGATGCCGTTGAAGATACCGGCTCAGAGCAAATGTCGACTCCCAAAGCATTATTATATCTTATGTTGGGTTTAGCGGGGTTGATTATTGGAGGAAAATGGATTGTAGATGGTGCAGTAGCAATGGCGACATCCTGGGGAGTAAGCCAGAGTTTAATCGGATTGACCATAGTGGCCATTGGTACTTCATTGCCTGAACTGGCCACATCAGCGGTAGCAGCCATGAAAAAAAATACCGATATAGCCATCGGCAACGTGGTGGGTTCAAATATTTTTAATATGTTCTGGATATTGGGATTAAGTTCTACCATTCATGCCATTCCTGTATCCATAAAAAATGACATCGATTTTATGGTGAATATCCTGGCCAGCTTACTGTTGTTTGTTTTCCTGTTTATCGGAAAGCGCCATATTTTACAACGATGGCAGGGAGTCGCTTTCGTGATTTGTTATTTTATTTATGTCATTTATCTCATTAACCAGGGTT
>CAZPKJ010000058.1:0-5900 GCA_964587075.1 uncultured Flavobacteriaceae bacterium
GAGCTAATGATAATATCGCTGCCGATCACGCTGGTTTCACCTGTAATGGCATTTTCAAAAGTGGCCGTGTTCGAATTCAGATTTACATCGGTACAACGCATGTTAAAACAGATCTTTGATCCTTTAGCCTCTGCCTGATCCATCAGCAAACAATTCAATCCCCCTCTCGAAACGGAATAGATAGCCTGATTTTCTTTACCGTATGGCTGATAGGCGTGTGTCCCGCCGATATGATGAATATGCCGTCCCGTCATAGGAATGGCCACCTCACGTACAACTCCGTCCAGTTGCACTCCTGCAAGCCCGCGCCAGCCCCTGTCGCTGAGAGCCAGGTTTATCGATCGGCCGGCGGCGATCTGATCTTTTCGCATATCCACACGGCGTTCGTAAATGGTAACATCATAACCGTACTGTGTCAGATATGTTGATACCAGCGAACCTACCAGCCCTGCTCCTATTATTGTTACTTCTTTATTTTTACCCTTCATGGTTTCGCAGTTGAAACTTTTGAAATTTCATTAATGGCACTTTCAAGAAGTTTTCCAAACCGGAAAACATCGGCAAAAGTATTGTATAATGGTGCCGGCGCAACACGAATAACATCCGGGTGCCGCCAGTCGGAAATTACACCTGAGGCCGTAAGCTGATCATGTATGGTTTTACCGTCATTTTTTACTACCAGCGACAACTGGCATCCGCGGAATTCTTTCGGTGTTAAAATATGAATAAAGTTTTTATCGCTGCAACGTTCATTAATTCCTTCAATCAGATATTCCAGATAGCCTGTAAGCAATTTGCTTTTCGCAGCAAGCGCCTGCATGCCGGCACTGTCAAAAAGCTCCATGGAAGCACGGAGGGCGGCCATTGAAAACACCGGGGCGTTGCTGAGCTGCCAGCCATCGGCTCCAATACGGGGAGTAAATTCTTTCGGCATACTGAAGCGTGTTTCGGGATCGTTCCCCCACCATCCGGCAAACCGGTTAAGCTCCTTGTTATTTGAATGGCGGTCGTGAACAAACGCACCACCAACGGCACCGGGACCGGCATTGAGATATTTGTATGAACACCAGGCGGCAAAATCTACATTCCAGTCATGAAGTTTTAATGCTACGTTCCCGGTAGCATGAGCTAAATCAAATCCAGCTATTGCTCCGGCATCATGTGCTGCTTTGGTGATTGCCGGCATGTCAAAAAGCTGACCGGTGTAATAATTTACTCCACCAATCATTACCAGAGCCAGTTCGTCACGGTGTTTATGAATAGCTGCCAGAATATCTTCATTCCGGTGTGTCTCTTCACCGGGCCTTGTTTCCAGTTCAATTAAAGCGTCTTCAGCATTATAAGAACCATTGGCCGCGGCTGCATGAAACCTTGCCTGCGAATCGAGTGCGTACCGGTCGGACGAGAATGGTCCTTTTTCAAAAATAATCTTATACCGTTTTTGATCGGGTTTGTAAAATGAAACCAGCAGCAAATGCAGGTACACGGTGAGTGAGTTCATCACAACCACTTCGTGAGGTAAGGCACCTACAAGTTTAGCAGTAGAATCGCGGAGAAATTCGTGATAGGGAAACCAGGGATTTTTAGCATGCATATGGCCTTCAACACCCAATTCTTTCCAGTCGTTCAGTTCCTGTTGAATATATGATTCCGTTTTTATGGGCTGCAAACCGAGTGAGTTGCCACAAAAATAAATTACCGGTTGATTTTTAAACCGGGGGATGTGAAACTGATTCCGGAAACCTGCCAACGGGTCACTCCGGTCGAGTGCGGATGCAAAATCAATAGTATTTTCAAACTTCATGGATGTTGTATTCGTGTTGTTTACAGCCTCAAAAATACACAATGTTTATATCACCACGGTTACCGACAACCATACGAGTACAAATTGTACTATCATGGCCCCATCCACAACATATGAAAAATATCCCGGACTTTGCCGTGGTGTTACCTTTAATGTAATCCAGCCTGCAAAAAGAGCCGAAAGTGAGAGTGCAAGGGCAACCGGCCATCCCTTTTGTGTGGCAAATAATGAGGTATCGGTAAAAACCAAAACCAGGAACAACGAGAGTGAAATAACAGATATCATCCGTACTACGGGCAATCCAAATGCTCCGGCAATGGTATCCATGCCTGAACTCCTGTCGGACTGAATATCACGCAGGTCATAAATTACCGTCAGCGGAAACACAAACAGAAAATGGCGCATCATTAAAAACCATGAACTCTCTTTTGTCAGGGATCCATCCTCCCCCGAAAGGGGTAAAACCACAGTGATAACCGACCATATTATGGCCAGCGTGACATTTTTCAGATACGTGTTGTTTCGCAGTCCCTTAAGCCGGTTTCCATTCAGTGAAATGGGCATCATATACCCTGCCGATAAAGCCGCAGCCAGTAAAAACACCGCAGCTTGCGTGAATCCACAGAGCGTAAGTAAAATGAAACAGATAATAAAAGCAATTATACAAATAGTAAGATGCATCCGGTTACCCTCTATTACAACCCTGATATTGCCCTTGGTTCCGCCTGATGTAACTGCAACATATAGCCTTGAGGCGTTATATATAAAAAGTGTGGCAAAAAAAACAATGGTTACTGTTATGAAATCAACCGGAGTTTGGTTAATCAGGAAGGTTTCGGCGCAAAGCAAACCGGCACATGTGGCTACAAAAAGCTGCGATTTTCTGAAAATCTCCCGAAAGGAAATCATCTTAAATGTTAATTATTGCTCAGAATGATAGCGAACACGGCAATTCCAACCGTAAAACCTATCCCGCCTCCAATGAGGCTGTGTTTTATTTTGGTATTTCTGGCCTTCCGCTGGTATCCTGCTACATAGGCTTCCGAAAAATTCATGTTCCGTTCAGCCTTAGGTAATTTTGGATTTACACTCCCAACAATGGTAGTATAAACGAATGGTACAGGAATACCGAAAAAGCCCACCGTGCTTCCGGCAACACCAACGGCTACACCTCCGATAACATTCATGGGCTTTTTATACATAATACCAGCATGTTGTTCGCCTTTGATATAATCGCGTACTTCAGCCACAGAAGGGTCGCCACCCTCGGATGTGTCGGGGTCATATATAACCATCTCGGAACCATCATCATTCACAATAGAAAAAACATTGAATTTGTCGGCCTTTCTTAAAGATGCTTTCCCCTGACCCTCAGGTTGATATACTATGAAATCGCCTACAACTTCTGCTTTATCAAAATGCCGCACCTTTCCATTCAAAAAAACCAGTTTACCCTGTCCGGCAACCGGGAGTGCGACCGCATTGAATGCTGCTAATATAAATAGTATGTTCCTGAAATTCATAATGATATATTATAAGTTCAAATCTACAAAAAAACATCTGGTTAGGTTGTGAACCTGATATATTAATTATAAACAAATAAAACTTATTAAGTTTCCCGCAGATTTCGCCCGTGTTTGAAAGGGGATAACGGGAGGGTTCCCGACTTTAAATCACGACTTTAAATGGATTCAATTATGTACCTTTGATTCCCCAAAAAAATAAATCAAAACTTTTACATCACATGGCATATTACAGTTTCGACGAGCGCCACAATGGCCCGGGACCAGAGCAGGTAAAATATATGTTGGAGGCAACGGGCAACAGCAGCCTCGAAGCATTGGTAAAAAACACCATACCTGAAAATATTTTAATAAAAGATGGCCTGGGAATGGATGAGGGGTTATCTGAATCGCAATACCTTCGAAGGTTACGTAAGATTTCGTTCAGGAATAAGTTATTCCGGAGCTACATCGGTTTGGGCTATTACAATACCATTGTTCCGGGTGTTATTCAGCGCAATATTTTTGAAAATCCGGGCTGGTATACCGCATATACACCCTACCAGGCAGAAATTTCACAGGGACGAATGGAAGCATTGCTCAATTTTCAAACCATGGTTTGTGACCTTACGGGGATGGAAATTGCAAATGCATCATTACTGGACGAATCCACCGCAGCTGCCGAAGCCATGCATATGTTTTTTGCACTTCGTACCAAAGAACAGGTTAACGGTAACGTAAGGAAGTTTTTCGTCGACCGGGAATGTTTTCCTCAAACCATTGATGTCCTGAAAACACGATCAGCTCCACTGGGAATTGAACTGGTTATTGCATCTCCGGATCAAATGAAAGCGACCGACGGATATTTCGGAGCCTTGGTTCAATATCCCGGCAAGGATGGGAAAATATCTGACTTTACCATTTTCAGTTCAACCTGTAAAGAAAATAATATTCGTATTGTAGCCGCTGCCGATATCATGAGCCTGGTACTTATCACACCTCCCGGTGAGTGGGGTGCCGATTGTGTGGTG
Organism: uncultured Flavobacteriaceae bacterium; assembly: GCA_964587075.1. Classification (GTDB taxonomy): domain Bacteria; phylum Bacteroidota; class Bacteroidia; order AKYH767-A; family OLB10; genus CAZPKJ01. The sequence continues at coordinate 4,338 of CAZPKJ010000058.1, forward strand.
GGATCGAGTCAGCGTTTTGGTGTACCGTTAGGTTATGGCGGACCACATGCCGCTTTTTTCGCGACAAGAGAAGAGTTTAAACGTGAAATACCCGGGAGGCTCATCGGAGTTTCAATTGATGCCTCAGGCAATAAGGCGTTACGCATGGCATTGCAAACAAGGGAACAACATATTAAACGCGACAAAGCAACTTCGAACATTTGTACGGCCCAGGTGTTGCTGGCTGTTATGGCATCGATGTATGCTGTTTACCACGGGCCGGCCGGATTAAAGGCCATTGCCTCCAATATACACAGGCAAACCTGTAAGCTGCGTTACGGTATTGAGAAGCTGGGTTACCAGATTGTTTATAACCATTTTTTTGATACGATAAAAATCACCACCGGCGACAAAACAAACGCCATTGAAAAACTGGCGCTCGAAATGGAAATCAATTTCAGATACCCGGGTGATGGCTCGGTAGTTATCAGTATTGATGAAACAACCATTGATTCTGACATCAGTGATATTCTGAGTGTTTTTGCAAAAGCTAACGGTTCGGAATACAAGCAGAACGGGATCAGTACTGACATTATTTCGGATATGGTTAACGACAGTCTGAACATGAAACGTGCGTCACCTGCTCTATCTCATCCTGTTTTCAGTGCTCATCATTCCGAAACACGAATGCTCAGATATATCAAAAGCCTTGAGAACAAAGATTTGTCACTGAACCATTCAATGATTGCCCTGGGATCGTGTACCATGAAATTAAATGCAACCAGCGAAATGGTACCGTTAAGCTGGGCTGCTTTCAGCAATATACATCCGTTTGTTCCGGTTGACCAGGTTCCGGGATATCAGGAAATAATTGAAGAACTTGAAAAGGATTTGTGTACCATAACCGGTTTTGATGCCGTTTCGCTGCAACCCAATTCGGGAGCGCAGGGCGAATATGCCGGGTTACTGGTCATCAGAAATTACTTTCTCAGCAAAGGTCAAGGGCACCGTGATGTAGCGTTGATACCCTCATCGGCTCATGGAACAAATCCCGCTTCGGCAGTAATGGCTGGTATGAAAGTAGTTGTTGTAAAGTGCGACGACAAAGGCAATATTGATTTGGATGATTTAAGAACAAAGGCCGAAAAACACCGTGATCAGCTGGCGGTTCTTATGGTAACCTACCCATCTACTCATGGCGTATATGAAGAGTCGATCAGGGATATCACACGCTTGATTCACGACAATGGCGGACAGGTTTATATGGATGGTGCCAATATGAACGCACAGGTGGGACTTACCAGTCCGGGAATGATTGGAGCCGATGTTTGTCATTTGAACCTTCACAAAACTTTTGCCATACCTCACGGAGGTGGTGGTCCGGGTATGGGACCCATTGGCGTTGCAAAACACCTTGCGCCATTTTTACCTGGTCATCCGGTAATAAGTACCGGTGGTGGCGAAGCGAATGCTACAGCAGTTTCAGCAGCGCCATGGGGTAGTGCCAGTATCCTTCTTATCTCATATGGTTACATTAAAATGATGGGCGAAAAGGGGTTGAAAAGAGCTACCGAGCTGGCCATA
>CAZPKJ010000058.1:5910-15694 GCA_964587075.1 uncultured Flavobacteriaceae bacterium
GAATGCAAATTATATCAGGGTACGTTTACAGGATCATTATCCGGTGTTATACAAGGGAACCAGGGGAAATGTAGCCCATGAAATGATTCTCGATTGCCGCGCGTTTAAAGCCAGTGCCGGTATTGAAGTTACGGATATTGCAAAACGTCTTATGGATTATGGATTTCACGCTCCAACGGTTTCATTTCCTGTTGCAGGTACTATCATGGTTGAGCCTACCGAAAGTGAATCCCTCGAAGAGCTGGATAAATTCTGTGAAGCAATGATATCTATCCGTAAAGAGATTGATGACATTGAAAAAGATGTTTCATCCCGCGAGAGCAACGTGCTGGTAAACGCGCCCCATACAGTTGCAGAGGTTACTGCCGACAACTGGCCATACCCTTATTCCAGGCAACAGGCGGCATTTCCATTACCTTATGTAAAAGAAAACAAGTTCTGGCCTTCGGTTAAAAGGGTCGACAATGCCTATGGCGACCGGAACCTGGTTTGTACCTGCCCTGATACGGAAAGTTATATGGAAGAAATTACCGGTTAATCTTAAAACTTATCAAAGAAAAGCCATTCATTATTTTTTTGAATGGCTTTTCTTTTTTTAATTTGAGTATGATTTCACATTTAATTCGGATGCGATGGATTTGTCGGTAATAATTCCAATATATAATGAAGAGGGAAATATCAGAACCCTGCTTAACCGGTTAACGGATGTTATTTCAAAAATGGGGCTTGGGGAAGTTGAGTATATTTTTGTAAATGATGGCAGCAGTGACCGGTCGATGGAAATCATTCTTGCCGCAGCCTCCGATAACCATTCGGTAAAATACATTGATTTGAGCCGGAACTTTGGCCACCAGGTGGCAGTAACGGCAGGTCTTGACTATTCAAAAGGCAAGGCGGTTGTTATTATTGATGCCGATTTGCAGGATCCTCCCGAATTAATAGCTGGCATGTATTTGAAATTAAAAGAGGGGTACGAGGTGGTTTACGCGAAACGGAGGTCGAGACAGGGCGAGGGCTTTTTCAAAAAATTTACAGCAAAGATGTTTTACAGGCTCCTGGCCAAAATGACTTCCATTAACATTCCGGTCGACACGGGTGATTTCAGAATCATGGACCGGAAGATTGTGGATGTGCTGAAACGGATGCCGGAGCAGGAAAAGTTTTTAAGGGGACAAATAAGCTGGATTGGGTTTAAGCAAACCTCCTTTGAATATGACCGTGATGAAAGATTATCAGGTAATACCGGCTATACATTTCGTAAAATGCTGCATTTTGCCTTTGACGGAATTACTTCTTTTTCGAATTTTCCGTTGAAGTTCGCGTCCATAACCGGGTTTATTGTTTCGGCTATTTCCTTTTTTATGATTTTGTGGGCCTTGTATTCCCGGTTTATTTCGAGGGATTATGTACCGGGCTGGGCATCCATTATGCTGGCTGTTTTATTCCTTGGCGGGATACAGTTGATAGGGATTGGCATCATTGGAGAATACATAAGCAGATTGAGCGCCAATGTGCGGAAACGGCCTTTGTATGTGATTAAAGAATCGAATGTAACCGAGCATTGATAGCATTTTAGAAGTTTTCATTATGACCGAAGTTTCAATTTTGGATAAGAAGCATCACAAGGCTGAACATTTCGTTATTGTAATTCTGTTGCTGATTCTCCTTTATTTCCCTGTTTTTTCATTTTTGGGTGCTCCCGTGATACGTATTTGGGATGAGTCGCGCCTGGCCATTAACGCCATTGAAATGGCAGATTCCGGAAACCCTTTAATCACCACATATCAGGGAGTGCCTGAAACATGGAATACGAAACCAACCTTAATGGTAGCCGCTCAGGCCATTTGTATCAAATTATTTGGAATAAACGAATTTGCCATTCGGTTACCATCTGCTGTGGCTGCATTTTTAACTTGTATTGTACTTTATCTTTTTCTGTTTCGAATGTATAAATCCGCGTGGATTTCAGCCATATCAGTCCTGTTCCTGGTAACATCTGCGGGTTATGTCAGCTTTCACGGAATCCGGACGGGCGATTATGACTCTATGCTAACTTTGTTTACAACATGTTATTGCCTGAGCATTTATTTGTATTTAGAGAATTATAAAACAAATTACTTTTATTGTTTTATTGCATTCCTTGGGCTTGCTACTTTAACCAAAGGAATTGCCGGTTTATTTTTGGTTCCGGGTATTATTACATATATATTAATTAATCGGAAATTTTTCTACTTCCTGACATGGCGTCATACCTACATTGGAATTTTTATTTTTATTATGATGGCAGGTATGTATTATGGCATTCGGGAAATTTATCAACCCGGATATCTCAAAGCTGTATCATATAATGAAATTACTGGTAGATTTCTCGAGAATATTGAAGGTCATAAAGAACCATTTATGTACTACCTGAATAACATAGCAGAATCAAGGTATAATCATTATTATTTTATTCTTATATTGGGAATATTTTCAAATTTATTTATTATTGATGTAAAGTATAGAAGACTGTCAGGGTTTTGCTTTATCATCATAAGTGTTTTTCTTCTTATTATATCATTCAGTACTTCAAAAATGGCCCATTACGACTTGCCAATGTATCCGTTAGCGGCATTAATCTGCGGAATTTTTATTTTCCATATTATCAAACTGATTTCTGCTCTACATTTCAACAACCAGTTGTTTAGCATTAATATTATACCTTTATTAGTCTCATTGCTTTTATTTTACTCGCCTTACTCTGAGATTATCGAAGCCTGGGTAACTCCAACGGAGCAAGATCATGAAAAATATTTTTACAGCAACAGTTACACCCTGAGAAAAATTGCACAACACAATTCAGGCCTCAAGCATTTAAAAATTCATCATGAAGGTTACAATGCCCATATTGAGTTTTACAGACATCTTTTAAAAGAAAATGGAGTAAGTTCAGAATACCTGCACCTCAACAAAATTACCAATAACGATGTCATTGTTACATCTGATGAATCAATATTGAACAGTATTCCCGGAGAATTTGTTGCTGAAAGGGTTGCCAGTAATGTTTTTACTAGCGTGATACGGCTCATAAAAACCATCAGCTATGCTGATATTACAGTTGCTCATACTATCGTATCATTCACAAATTTCTGTTATACGACTTGCAATCCATGGAATTGTTCATTTGTTCATGATACGACGGGCAATAAACTAGCGGTTTCATTTGCTGCAGATTTTGAAAGCGGGTTTGATTGTCCTGATTTTTCTCAACATATATCTTCATACAGGTCATTATCGGGCGCCAATTCGATTTTTGTAACCCCAAATCATTTATTCAGTGCATCACTGAAATGCAATTCGGACTTGCTTTCCGGCTATAACCTGCTTGAAGTGGAGGGTATGATGTATACCGAAAATTTTCATTCAGCCATTGATGTGGTTTATCGGGTAAAAAATGATAATACTGTTTTGACCGACTCCAATAAAAAATTATTTTCAGAACCTTTGAATACGAAAACCTGGAACAGATTTCGAAAGTATTTCATTATAAACGATCCCGGATTAAAAAATACTGAACACCTAATTTATTTTTATAATCCAAATGGAGAAACGGCATATTTTGACGATATACGAATCACCTATCTTAATGCAAGCATGGAATAGTTATTATTTTACCAGGGATTCTCGATATCCGAAGCATTGAAAGTATGGTTCCTTTCCGTATAATAACTGCTGCCGCTGGTTCTTTTTAATTGCAAACCATCCTTCTTAAATAATCTTGAAAGAAGCGCTATAGGAAAAAGGAACAGGAAAAAAATTGCCGACAGAAGAACCCGCGACATTACAAATCCCATAATATGAGAGAGTTTCATCCAGAACCAGGTAACCCATCCTGCCAAAGTTTGTGAAAAAAGTGCAATCAATATTAAAACAAAAGCTACTGTGATAAGCACCTTTATGGCTGTAAAATACCATATCACCAACAAACCAAGTGTGATGGCAAGAGCCGTTTCCTGATTTTTCTCTTTTGTGTATTTCATTATATTAAAATAATGTATAGATAAAAGGAGCAAGTGCTGAGCCACCACCGATAACGATGAGTATACCCAATAACAACAGCACAACAATTACCGGTGCAAGCCAGAACTTCTTTCTTGCACCCATGAATTTGAATAAATCTTTTAAGAAATCCATTTGAATATTTTTTAATCAAGCGTAAATTCAGTTTTCCAGTTATCTTTTTCCAGCCACTCGGGTTGATCAGACTTACTAAACAACATATTGTTCACTACCAGATAATCCATTTCTGTCCGCATAAAACAACGATAGGCATCTTCGGGAGTATTTACAATAGGTTCACCCCGCACATTAAAGCTGGTATTTACAACCATTCCTACGCCTGTTATTTCGCGGAATTTTTCAAGCAGTGTATAGTATTTGGGGTTTGTTTCTTTATGTACCGACTGTATTCTGGCTGAAAAATCGAGATGGGTGATTGCCTGCAGGTCGGAACGGGGTACATAGAGCCGTTCCATCAGCGGCAGCTCATTATAATTTGCGGGAATTGGTTTCCTCCTGTCCTCATTTACACCTGCTACAATAAGCATGTAAGGCGAAGTTCCCTCATGTTCAAAGTATTTTTCAGAGTCACCGGAAAGTACAGACGGGGCAAATGGTCTGAAACTCTCTCGGTACTTTATTTTCAGATTCAGTTTCTTCTGCATTTCATCATTGCGGGGATCGCCTAAAATACTTCTGCCTCCCAGGGCTCTGGGTCCGAATTCCATGCGTCCCTGAAACCACCCAACAACATTTCCTGCCGATAAAATTTTTGCAACATCCGAGCTGAGTAATGCGAAGTCGGAGTAATTTTTATAAACAGCTTTATAACGTTTTGCCATTAACGTTACATCCAGATCAGAATATTCAGGACCCAGATAGGAACCTTTCATTTCATCGAGAGCCCCGCTCAGTTTCCGTTCCTTACCAAAATAAATATGATACGCTGTTAATGCGGCCCCCAATGCACCTCCGGCATCGCCGGCGGCAGGCTGAATGTACACATTTTTAAATATGTTATTTCTAATCAGTTTTCCATTAGCGACACAGTTAAGAGCCACTCCTCCGGCCATACACAGATTATCGGAACCGGTGAGTCGTTTGGCTTCGGAGGCCATTTTTATCACCACTTCTTCGGTGATAAGTTGTATCGCATAACCAAGATTGCAATGGTGTTGTTCCAGCTGCGACTCGGGTTTCCTTACCGGGAAGCCGAAGAGCTGCTCAAACTTATTATCCTTTACCATTCTCAGGCCGGTGGCATAATTAAAAAATTCCTGATTAAGCCAGATGGATCCATCATCCTTAATATCGACCAGATGCTCTTTGATAATCTGAACATACTTTTTGGTGTCGGCCGAATCGGGGTTTCCATATGGAGCCAGCCCCATCAGTTTGTACTCACCCGAATTAACTTTAAAACCCAGATAATAGGTAAAGGCCGAGTACAGCAGTCCGAGTGAATGCGGGAAAGTAAGTTCTTTAAGGATGGTTATATTGTTACCTTTCCCATGACAAATTGAAGCGGTAGCCCACTCACCTACCCCATCTATTGTGAGGATGGCAGCATCCTGGTAAGGGGAGGGGTAAAAGGCACTGGCAGCGTGTGAAAGGTGGTGTTCGGGGAAAAGCAGCTTTAACCTGCTTTCGTCAAATGGCTCCACTCTTTTAAGTCCGGCCCGGATCTCCCTTTTCAGAAACATTTTCTCCCGAAGCCAGACTGGTATTGACATAATAAATGACTGAATTCCCTTCGGTGCAAAGCCATAATAGGTTTCCAGTAACCGTTCGAATTTGAGCAGGGGTTTGTCGTAAAAGACCACGGCGTCGAGGTCATCGATTTTAAGGCCGCTGTACTGCAGGCAAAACTTCACTGCTTCGGCCGGAAAACCCGGATCATGCTTTTTACGGGTAAAACGCTCCTCCTGGGCAGCAGCAATAATTTCACCGTCAACAATAACAGCTGCCGCTGAGTCGTGGTAAAAGGCTGAAATTCCTAGAATATTCATGAATACTAATAAATAATTGAGCGTTATAAAATTTTAGTTTTGAAGGTAATGAACTGGATATAAGACTCTTATTCAACTATATAAAAAATCTGGCTTTGGTGATTATTGTTAAAATAGTTGGCAAATTTAGGCTATTTGTATTGACTTTCAAATCATTTTCCTCTACTTGTAAACCCTTTCTTTTGCTTTATAAAGTGGTCCTTTTCATCTTCTGGATCAAAAATCGAAATTGCATACAAGACCCTTTTGCAGAAAATCAGCTACACTGGGTATGCCTATTTCATTCCGAAATTAATGCACGTTTACTGAAAGCGTATTTGAACTTTCTTCGTTTTTCATTTGGAAATACAAATATGATGCCTCATTATCAATTTGAGTTTCCAATGGAGTTGCATTTCTGAGGGCTTTCTTTTTTATTGTATTCAGCCATTCGGGGTCATTATAAATTAAAACTTTGAAATAGCCTTTGGCTGGTATAACCTTTTTCTTGTTTATCATCTCTTTTAAAAGAAACAATGCATCTTCACGCATTACATCCTGAAGTGACTTATTCATGTTCAAAGCTTTCAATTCAAGTTGAGACAACCACTCTTTATTGCGAATCATATCAGCATAGAGGTCGGCGACATCACCGTTTCTCAACCGCTCGTTTCGCAACACTTTCTGCTTTATCTCATCTGAAATTAGCCGATTAAGATAAGTTGTAGGATGTCCGTTATCTGCTTGCATATATAAATCATAATTACTTCCGTTATATGCAGGATCTTTCATAATTACATCTTTCGACCAGATATAAGGAATGTCATTTTGATCTAAAAAATCCCTCATCAACACATCCCGCCAATTGGAAGTATTTTCAACACTAAATTCATCTTCTCCGGGAACTATATAATGAAACACTACAAACATAAAATCATGTCTTTTATTCCGCAATTCAGCAACAGCTGAGGATAATATTTTATCATTTAGGATCCTTTTTTGATCATTATAATAATCCCATTTTTTCAACTTTTTATTGATACTGTCACCAAGTAAATTCAAATCGCTGTAGAGAAATCTTCTGTATAAGTAAGATGAGATATCAGGAGGGTTTTCTTTCAGATACAGATCAGCATTATTGTTTACAGGTATATTTTTTAAAATTAATGAGTCATTCTGAATTTCAAACACCGGTTTCTGACCAATACGGAATGACATCGGTGTACGGTCGAGGTCATAGTTCATTAAACTGAAAATATAAAAAGGATCATCATACATACCAACGACATTTTTCAGCAGCAGATAGATTTGATCAACCCCATATCCTCCGACCCCATAATTAAGTAAAAAGTGGTCTTTAGAAAATAGTGAATCGTGGTTCAGGATATCCTGAAAACAGGATACGTTTCCAATACAGGCCGCATAAGAGTCTCCGAACAACAGTACCGGCCTTCTGAGTCCAGCTTGTTCGCGCTCCTCATGTTTTAGAGTTGTCCTATCAAAATTTCCAATCCATCCCAGTAGTGGATGCGGATTTTCAGGTGGTTTAAAGTCACCCCCGAACATATAGTATAGCTTCCAGTAGTTGTCTTCATTTAGATAATCCGAATAAAACCCTGGATTTCTAAGTCCTGAAAAAACTTTGATATTACTGAATAAAAGTTGCCGGTAAATAAATTCAGCAACACCAAACATTATTAATGTTGAAATGCAGAAAACAAGAAAATTGATTAAAAAAGCCCTATGCTTTGTCACCAGATAAAATAATTTTATTTCTTTAAGATTTACTCTGACTTCATTAGAACAACTTTAATATCATCAATAAAATAATTGTTTCTTCCATTGTTCCATGTATACAGCTTTATCACTCCTTTGTCGCTTAGTACATTCTTGTTTATAATAAACTCCACCTTAAAATCGTTCCACTTTCCGGTTTCAAGCCCTTCCAGATCCTTTCCACTCCACTGTAATGATCCCAAATCATCGTCAATTGAAAATACCGCTTTTAGATCGTTGACAGGTTGATCAGTATAAATTTTGAAGCTGTAGATTATTTTTTCAAGGTTTTTGAATTCGTTAAAATCGGTTACCGGTTTTTCAAACAAGATTCCAAAACTATCCTCTGGTTTCATATGACTACTTTTGTTGCCAGAATGTGCTTTCTCCTGTGAAATGGTATGAGCATTTCCAAGACCTGCATCCTGTTCAAGGTCAAAATTAAACTCACCCGATTGAACAAAAGTTCTCGCTTTAACTCTTAAGAAAGCATAAATTTCGAAATCATATCCACCCAAAGTCTGAAAGGGCTGCTCGGGCCTGAACGACTTAATTAATTTAAAATTTGGATCACCCATTATTTTTTCCAATGGAATATAAGCCTCGTTTGCACCGAAGTGAGCATCCCACAGGATAACCGTATTCAATGGTACAACATCTATACCCCATTCTTCAATGGCAGGATAAAGACCCCATAATTCACCTACCCGGTTTCCATCAAAAGCATCAAGATTGAGGATATGCATGAAATAAGGAAAAAGGTAGTACACTTTTTCATCCTTATATTCAGAACTATTAAACCACAACCCTGCCTCTTTTACCAACAACTCCTCTTTGTCAAGATTCATTGGTAAATACTTTGTATAAAAGGGGAATGCTATGATCCATAACCCAAAGGCTGTTATAAAGGCATTCCTTAATAGTTCTTTTTGTTTCAGTGGCATAAGCAGAAGCTGCAATCCTCTCATCCCCACCAGGGCTGCAGAAGGAATCACGCCTGCCATCGACCGCTCCAGTCCCAGCGATCCAAATAATCCTTTCCACCAAAAAATACTATGGGCAATGAAATAAATAAAAAATGATCCGTAAACCAGTATGAATTCCTCAAATTGCTTGTCGTCAGATGTTATAATTGATGAAGGCTTTTTAATAAATCTCCAGATCATCCAGATTACACCTGCTACAAATAATATAGTAAGTGGCAAACCCAGAATTATTTTATAAGCGTTCACATAATGCAACAATTCACCCTGTCCATAAATACCATAGTTGCTTCCTGTGTACGGATTCTTGGTTTTTATCCAGAATATGTCGTCGTAATGAAAGTAACCTACAATGCTGTAAACAACCGTTCCAAAAGCCAGCAGAGGAATTAACTTCCATTGCTTTCGGTATATTAAAACCAGAGCAAACAGTGGAAACATGAGATTTCCTTCGGATCTGACAAAAGGAAGAAATGATAATAAAATTGTTCCAACAATAAAACTCTTGTTGAGGTATAAATAAATACACCACATCAGTATAAAAGCAAACAGGGGCTCGGTAAGTCCGCTGTTAATACACAACATGTAAATGGGAGCAAATGAAGCTAAAATGACAGCAGCAACGGGATTCAAAATTTCAGTTTTGCGTGCAATCATGTAACACAACAATGCAGTGAGTGCGCCGGCAAGAGCATTAAATATTTTAATACCTATCAATCCAAACTGCGAAAACGGTGAGGTAATAAGTGTGAAAAACGGCTTCCCCCAATGGTACAGAAACTGCTCGGCATGCACCCACGACCAGCGAGAAACAAGGTAGTGTCGAATTCCATCTCCGCCCCCATATGATCCGTCAACAACTAATGCGTGTATCAAATAAACTACAAATACACCTAAAGTAAGCGTAAGGGCAATTTGCTTTTCATTTTTAATCATATCCATCTATTATTCTATTACAAGCTCATATATTTCACCAATAATATCCTTCGATGGAAATGG
>CAZPKJ010000059.1:0-15575 GCA_964587075.1 uncultured Flavobacteriaceae bacterium
CACGATACCCTTTTGGGGTATACACACTTTCCAGGCGTGCTCCTTCGACCACTCGGACATCTCTCCAATATATGACGCGCTGAATTTTCCCCTATGAAACTCCCCTTTTTAAAAGAGGCGTGCAAGATAGGAAAAATCCTATTTACATTAAATTATTTATGTTAACTGATTGTAAAGATTTAATCAACTCATTTCACCGCACAAAGATTCTTTCATAATTTGCTCAATATCAGACTTTTTCAATTTTTTACCAAAAAGGTGCATCAGTTTGGTGACTGCTGCTTCCAGGGTGAGGTCACTTCCGCCAATAACACCGGCAGCAACCAGTCCGGCACTGGTAGCATACACCCCCTGCTCCACCTTTCCACCCTTACATTGCGTGATATTTACCACAACAATTCCTTTATCGACAGCTTTTCTTATTTCATTCACGAACCAGGGGGCTGAAGGTGCGTTTCCCGAACCGAAAGTTTCAAGGACAACGGCCTTCAGGCCCGGTACATTTAACTGAGCCGACAGCCACTTTTGAGTCATTCCCGGAAATATTTTAATCACCCCGATATTGCTGTCGAGCCCTGTGTGAAATTTCACCTTTTTTACCGGAACAGGAAGTATGAACTGCCGGTGGTACCGTATATGAACACCGGCCTCGGCCAGGGGCGGGTAATTTACCGACTGAAAAGCTTCAAATTTAGAAGCATTAGTTTTTACCGAACGGTTTCCTCGGAAAAGAAAATAGTCGAAATATACGCTCACTTCGGGTACCAAAGCTTTACCATTTAGTGTGGCTGCGGCAATTTCAATGGCTGTAATCAGATTTTCTTTCGCATCGGTTCTAACTTCTCCCACAGGAAGCTGCGATCCGGTTAAAACCACAGGCTTCGACAAATTTTCAATCATAAAGCTCAGCGCCGAGGCCGTGTAGGCAAGGGTATCGGAACCATGAAGAATAACAAAACCGGTGTACCGGTTATAATGCTTTTTAATAATTTCCACGATACGGATCCAATGCTTAGGGCCCATGTTGGATGAATCGAGCACCGGATCAAAAGAAACAACATCAATTTCATAATCAAATTTCCTGATTTCAGGGACCTCCTCTCTGATTTGTTCGAAATTGATAGGTTTGAGCTGCAATGACTTAAAGTCCTGAACCATACCTATGGTACCACCGGTATAAATAATGAGTATCCTAGCTGCCTGCTTGTTTCGCGATCGATTCAGGTTTTGAGCCATCCGGTAAATTTGATGAAATGAGCGCCAAAGATAGCTGAATAATATGGTTGTACAGGGTGGATGAAGGTGATATCTGAACAGGTGAGTGGGCTACAAATTAAAAATGGATGCAGCTGTTGCGGATGTGATTCGGGCCACTTCAGAAACCGGAATATTCTTTAATTCGGCTACTTTCTCAGCCACCAGCTTCAGGTAAGCGGGTTCATTGCGCTTGCCGCGATAGGGTGTCGGAGCCAGATAAGGGCCATCGGTTTCAAGCACCAGGTAGTTTATGGGTATTTCGCGAACCAGTTCAGCCAGTGATGAATTCTTAAAAGTAACTACGCCGCCGATACCTAAATAAAATCCCATATTCATGATTTCATCGGCCTGATTGATATCACCCGAAAAGCAATGAAAAATTCCGGATAAGTTTTCCAGATTCAGCTCACGAAGAATATTGATGATATCCTGCGTTGAGTTCCGGCTGTGAATGGAAACCGGTTTCTTAAACTCATGCGCCCATTGAACCTGTTCGGTAAATGCTGCTATTTGTTCGTTTTTAAATGTGAGGTCCCAATGATAATCGAGTCCTATTTCACCTATGGCCACAAACTTTTCGGGATTATTTAAAAACGTCTGTTTTATTTCCCGCAGCTGATTTTTATAACCGTCATTTACATAACAGGGGTGCAAGCCCATCATTGGAAAACAGTGGCCGGGAAACTGTTCACCAAGTTCCATCATTCCACTTACCGAATCCATATCAATGTTAGGCATAACAAACCGGGTAACACCCGAATGAATTGCTTTTTCAATCAGTTTTCGTCGGTCGGATTCAAACTCCTCGGCATACAAATGAATATGGGTGTCGGTTAATTGCATCTTTTGATAAGGCGGTTGCAAATTTAATCAATAAGCGCGAAACGGGCTGCCGGGAAAGCATTGAATCCTCATAATTACGTTTCAGCTTGTCGCAATAATGATTCGGGATATCATATGGAAATCATTAATTGTTTATAAGTGTTTGGCTATATAACTTACCATAATTTCTTTGCTTTATTTGCAGGTGTTTTCAAAAGTTATTTTTATTTATTATTTTTAAACTGTGTTCTTCAATCTGCCAACCGGATGCTGAAAATCTTTACACGCACCTTTATCTTTTGCATTTGGTTTGCCACGGCATTCCTTTCACCGCTTTCGGCGCAGCAAACCATTGCCGAATGGAATTTCCCGAATATGGTCGATGATGCCCTGGTAGATATTTCGGCACCTGTAAATACGGGTGCAACTATAAGCACACAGGGCGGAACCTCGGCGTTAGGTTTTGGCAACGCGGGTGCAACCACAAGATGTGCCAATGCCTCGGGTTGGAACGGTGGCCTCAACACTAAATGGTGGGAGATAACGATATCCACAACCGGGTACAACAATCTTGAAATTTCATCAAAACAATACAGTTCGTTAACCGGCCCGCGCGATTTTAAAATACAATATCGTATTGGAGCCGGCGTTTGGACCGACCTGCCGGGAGCAACCAATATTATTCTGGCTGTAAATTTTACCAGTGGTGTGGTCACATCCGTTCCATTACCTGTCTCGTGTAACAATCAAACCGCGGTTTCCTTGCGGTGGATCATGACATCCAACATCAGTGTTAACGGAAGCTCAGTAGGTGCCAGCGGCAACAGCCGCATCGATGATATTAATATTTCATGGAATGCTGATGAATATTACCGCAGTGCGCTTTCGGGCAACTGGTCGGCAAACAGCACATGGGAGTCGTCGCCCGATAACATTACGTGGAACCCGGCAGTGATGCCACCCTCCTCATATTCAAAAACCATTACCATTCGTAATGCTCACACTGTTTCGGTGATAAGCAATGTGAATCTTGATGAAACCGTGGTTGAATCCGGTGCCACGCTCGAATGGCTGTCACAAACATTGAACATCCGCAACGGACCTTTAACCGATTTGCTGGTTGATGGCACTTTCGTGGATGCCTCTTCCATGAACATACTGTTTTCATTAGGTGCAACATGGGCCTGTGGTACAAGCGGTACATTCATAAAATCAAGTGCCGGCAGTGCTGTAAACTGGAGCAACAACTACAATGGGGGTATTGCCTCCATTCCTACTACGGCAACGTGGATCATCCGTAAAACCGGGGCGGCTGCACCGTCGGTGGTTTCTGTCAATATGTACTATCCGAATCTCATCATTGAAAATTTTACCGCCGGAAACTGGCTGGCAGCCGGTTCATCGGGCTTTCAGGGCAACGTTACCAACACCATTATTAAAGGAAGTATGAATATTGGAGGTAACGGAACAGGAACCGTAGAATTTGAAAACATAAATAATAACGCGGCTGCCACGGTGGTCGCGGGAAACCTGGTTGTTAAAAGCGGAAATTCGTTGAGAAACTGGGGTACCGGATTTGAACTGTTTGGTGACTTAATCTGCGATGGCACCATAACTTACGATGCAACAGACACCCGCCGGTTTATCTTCAGCGGAAATTCTGCGCAAACCATCAGCGGAAGCGGGATACTTAGCGTGTGGGACCTTGTGATGAATAAAAACGGTAATGACCTTTCACTGCTCCGGCCGGTACAAATTGATAACAATATAACATTTAATAACCCCGGGGGGAGACTGTTTACAACGGCAACAAATATTCTGGTTATATCCGGCAATGCCACTGCCGCCGGCGCGAACAATTCATCGTTTGTTCATGGCCCTGTTCAAAAAAACGGTACGGCGGCATTTACATTTCCTGTTGGAAAAAATAACGATTATCAGTCCATTGCCATGGGAACTGGTTCGGGAACCGGAGGAATATTCTGGACAGAAGATTTTGGAGGCGGATGTAATACCGGATTGGCGGCATCATCTTATTCGGGGATCAATGGCAGCTGGACCGTTGCTAATACAGGAACCAATGACCCGGCCGCAAACCAATGGTTTGTCAGCGCTGCCGAAAATGGCGTTGGAGCAGGTTCGTGCGGAACGGGCTGTGGTAACAACAGGACATTGCATCTGAGTTCAACCTACCCTTCTGTCGATGTTGGTGCCGCATATTATGAGTCAACACCAGGCTTCTGTCCGGGATTTCTTCCTTGTTCCATCACCAGCAGACGGGCTGAATCACCTGTGATAAACTGTAGCGGAATAACTAACATAACCCTGATGTTTAATTACATCGAGGGTGGCGAAGGTTTAAATGACAACGCTACGCTCTGGTATTACGACGGCATTGTTTGGTCACAACTTGCCGACATGCCAAAAACATTATGTTGTGGCGGTGTAATTTGTGACGGGTTTATACAGGCGTTGTGGGCTCCCTATTCGGTTGCATTGCCGGCAAGTGCCAACAACAATCCAAATATCCGGATTGGATTCCAATGGGTAAATAACGGAAATGGCAGTGGCACCGATCCGTCATTTGCAGTGGACGACATAACGCTGTCGATACCTGCTGCCACGGAATCTTTCACAGCAGAATATTTCCGGGGTAATCCACAAGTTGTTTTCAATAATAATGTAAACCCATTTATCAACCATATCAGTCAGTGCGAATACTGGGTACTTACACGGGATGCCGGAACATCGGCACGAACAGTTACACTTTCGTGGGATGGTAATAGTTGCGGTGTAAATAACTTACCCGACCTGAGGGTGGCGAATTTTAATGGTTTGTCGTGGGACGACCGCGGCAATGGCGGAACAACCGGAAACACGTTATCAGGAACCATTATTACAACCGGTGCACAAAATAATTTCGGTCCGTTTACACTTGCGTCAGCAACAACTTTAAATCCATTACCGGTTGAACTGATTGAACTTGATGCCAACTTTATGCAGGGTTTTGTGAGAGTAAACTGGACGACCGCTTCGGAAATCAACAATGATTACTTCCTCATTCAGCGATCGGCAACGGGCAATCATTTTGAAACCATTGGAAAAACCGAAGGGGGCGGCAACAGCACCAGTATTTTGAGGTATTATTATGATGATTTACAACCTCTCGGAGGCATTTCCTACTACCGGTTGCTCCAGTTCGATTTTGATGGCGGCCAAACATGGTCGCCGGTGGTTGCTGTTAAATCGTCGGAAACAATATCCAATGCCATCATGAACATCACCACAGAGGAGAGTAATGTGCTCAATATAATTGTATCGGTGAGTAATCCCGGCGAATGGGTGTTGAATATATTTGGTTCAGACGGAAGAATATTATGTTCACAACCTGTAACTTTTACCGGCTCTGGCTACCAGCAAATAAAATTGAAATGTGAAACGGTGCATCATGGGGTTTTCTACCTGACTATGCAATCGGACCAATCGTTGTTCGCAAGAAAATTCTTCAGCCGTTAATTTAATGAAGGATCTGCAAAGGTTTAAACTTTTTGCAAAAATATTATCAGTAAAAAAGCACTTCATTACATGAAAACAAGTAATTGCTCGCAAAAAATTTTTGCGGACCCGGAGGGACTCGAACCCCCAACCAACAGAACCGGAATCTGTCATTCTATCCATTGAACTACGGGTCCGGAAAAATAATGAGGTGCAAAAGTAATCAATTGAGGGCAATATTTCGATAGCCCCCTGCAGCCATTTTGTGGCTGTTTACCAATAGGATAAGACTATTTGAGCATCTTTCCGACCTCATCAGCCAAAAGGCTCATATCCAGATCGCGCATACATTTAAAATGCTCTTTCGGACACGAATTAAAGCCGATTTTGGAACAGGGCCGGCAGCTTAATTCCTTATTCTCAAAAATGACACTGGCACCCATCCCGAAAGGAAGTATGGGAAACATACCAAAATCAGGAATTGTATTACCCCAAACCGAAATAATTTTTTTACCAAAAGCAGCGGCTACATGCATTAAACCTGTATCGTGGGTAACCACTACCCGGGCCTGTTTTACCAGCGATGCCGATTCCTGCAAATTATACTTGCCGCATGTATTCAGTATTCTGGATGGGTTGTTGCCAGAAATAATCTGAGCCAGATTATAATCCTCTTTCCCGCCAAGCAATACCACCGGGAAATTAATTTGATCGGTAAGTTTTATCAACTGATCGGCCGGTAATTTTTTGGTGTTGTGGCGTGCACCCAATACCAGACCCACATATCCCTCCGACCAGGGACTCCCAAGTGAGGAAACTTCAACTTCATTGCTGGCATCAATAAAAAAATCGAGCCCTTTTCCATCATACTCCACACCCAGAAAATCCAGTGTTTTCATATAACGGTTTACTATATGTGTTTTTGGCAGCCGGTTCCATTTAAAATTCACCATGAGCCATTTTTGAATATTCAGTTTATCAAATGATCTTGACTTTACATTGAGTATTGACTTGATTCTGGCTGTTCTCAGATTGTTATGCAAATCGATTATAAAATCATACTTATTTAGCTTAAGTTCCCTTATGGTTAAATGTAAATCACCGCTGAAATTGATTACCTTGTTTAAATACGGGTTGTTGTAAACCAATCCCGCGAAGGAATCTTTTGTCAGATAATGTATCTCATACCCGGGATATTTATTCCTCAAGCACCTTATTACCGGTGTAGTGAGGATAATATCTCCAATGGAACTGAATCGGATAATCAGGATCTTCTTAGTCATGTGTGTGGTTAGGGCAAAGGTAAGCTTTTGATACTATGAATGATACAAATTGATTACTTCAACCCATTGGCATCTTGCATCAGAATTATTAATATTGTGTCGGGGCAGAAAATTGGCCCAAATCTACAACAACCTAAAAAACTTATTGAAATGCTTAAGAAAATTGGAATCGCGCTGTTAGCAATTATAGTAATATTGGTTGCCGTATCGGCCTTTTTACCCGGAACGGTAAAAGTGGAGAGATCGATTGTAATTAACGCTCCGGCCAAAAAGGTGTTCGACCAGGTAAACAACCTTACCAAATGGCAATACTGGTCATACTGGGATCAGATTGACCCCAACATGAAGTCGGAATTTGAAGGACCTGAATCGGGCACAGGCGCGGTACATAAATGGTCGAGCGACAACGATTCGGTTGGAACGGGAAGCCTTACTATTGTTGAAAGTACTGAACCCAATACTATCGTTACTTCACTTTTTTTTGAGGGCATGGGAACATCACAGGGCGGATGGAATTTTGATGAATCAGAGGAGGGAACACGGGCAACCATTTACATGGATATTGAATTGCCTTTTGCAGGACGGATATTCCCCGGTTTGATGATGGATGAGTGGCTGGGAAAGGATTTTGTTAAATCACTTACTGGACTAAAAAATTATGTTGAGCAGTTACCCGACGAACCGGCCTCGGCATTTGTTGTAGAAACGGTTACCACAACTGCCGCCGATGCCATGAGCATGCGTTTAATTTGTACTCAGTCCGAAATGTCCGCTAAAATGGGAGAAACCTACGGAATGTTACAGGCTGCCATGGCAAAACAGGGTCTCAGCCAGGCTGGTCCGGTATATACGATCTATCACAAATGGGCGCCACCCGATACGGTGGATATGGAACCCGGAATTGTTGTAAACAAACCTGGTACTTCGCAAGGAAACATAATTGCTTCGAAAATGAACCCTGTAAAGGCAGTTCGCCTCGATTATTATGGCGATTATTCAGGACTGGGAGCAGCACATGGTTTCATCGACCAATGGGTTCAGGATAACAATGCTACCATTACCGGCGCTCCCTGGGAAGAATATATTACGGATCCGGGAGCCGAACCCGATACATCCAAATGGCTCACACGAATATATTATCCGATTCAGTAAGAATCATTCATCGAACATTATCCGTACAGGTCATACGGCACTATTTATATATCTGAGTCAGGGCCTCAGTTTCACTTGCGTTTATCTTAAATCTGTTATCATGCGTTGTTTAATTCTTACCCTTTGTTTCCTTGCCGGGATGATGGTTGATTCTGTAGCCCAATACGAACTGCATCACCGGGTTAAAATATGGACGCCGCCCGGAAGTATGCCACTGCTTTCATCGCTGGGAATTGAAACCGACCATGGCGATATCCGCAAAAATGTTTGGCTCGTATCTGACTTTTCAGAAAGCGAGTTGGCCCAGATAGCTGCTGCAGGATTCCGTTATGATATTCTGATAAGTGATGTAACGAAACATTACCAGAGTCAGTCATTCTTGCCTGAACAACACCAGCGAACACAGGCAGCCGCAGGTTGTTTTGACGCATTAAACAACTATCCCGTTCCTGCAGCATTTAACCTCGGTAATTATGCCGGGTATTATTATTACCAGGAGATGCTTAATATCCTGGATTCGATGCAGGCACAATTCCCGGCATTAATCACCATTAAGCAGGCGTTGCCCGGAGGAACCACCATCAACGGTGAACCGGTTTATTATGTAAAAATTTCGGATAATGTTTTGGTAGATGAAAATGAACCTGAAGTTTTGTATACCGCCGTTCATCATGCACGTGAACCCGGAGGAATGTCACAGCTGATTTATTATATGTGGTACTTGCTCGAAAACTATGGAAGCGATCCCGAAATTGACGCTATTTTAAATAATACCGAACTATTTTTTATACCCTGTCTGAATCCTGACGGATATCTCTTTAACGAAATGAACGAGCCTGCAGGCGGCGGTATGTGGCGGAAAAACCGGCGCGACAACCTGGACGGCACATTTGGTGTTGACCTGAACCGAAACTATGGTTTTAACTGGGGGTTCGACGACAGCGGGTCGTCACCAAATACCAACAGTTCAACATACCGTGGCACAAACCCTTTTTCGGAACCCGAAACCCAGCTGATACGTGATTTCATTAATACACGACAATTCCTTATTGCTTTGAATTATCATACCTATGGAAATTTATTGATTTATCCCTGGGGTTACGATTACTCAATTTATACCCCCGATTCGGCCCTGTTATCGAACTATGGAAACTTGCTTACCACGCAAAACGGATATACGTTCGGAACTGCCGACCAAACGGTTGGTTATATTGTAAACGGCAGCAGCGACGACTGGATGTATGGCGAACAAACCAGTAAACCTAAAATTCTTGCCATGACTCCGGAGTGTGGTGATGCGGCTCTTGGGTTCTGGCCTGCAGCCAGTGAAATTATCCCTTTATGTCAGCAAAACATGTTTCAAAATATTACGGCCGCACAACTGGCCGGACGTTATGCCCGCTTTACCGAAACCTCTCCTACCCTGGTTTCAACCGGCGGAGGCTATGTTACATTTGAACTTACACAGCTTGGTCTCGACACTTCAGGAACTTATACCGTATCGCTGACAGCAATTACTCCGAATGTATTTATGACGGGAAATGCCGTTTCGGTAAGTAACCTGCAGGTACTCCAAACAATTACCGATTCCATTTCCTTTGCATTAACCACTCCAATGACTCACGGTGAGGAGATACGCTTTTTATTGGCTATCGATAACGGCCAGTATGTACGAACCGACACGATTACAAAAATTTTCGGACCGGTTAATATGGTTTTTTCATCCGATGGTAACAGCATATCGGGCTGGACCCCTGCAACCGGTTCATGGGGCGTAAGCAATACCATTTACTATTCACCAACCGGATCCATCACTGATTCCCCTGTGGGCGATTATGGATCGAATGAGTTTAAAATTTGCCGGATAGTGAGCTCCGTAAACCTTACCAACAGTGTTTACGCTTCACTTTCGTTCTATGCACGTTGGGCTATTGAACCCAATTTTGATTATGTACAACTCCAGGCTTCAACCAATAATGGCAGTACCTGGACCGCTTTGTGCGGAAAATATACCGTCCCTGGAAGTGCGTTTCAGCAGTTTGAAGAACCCCTGTACGAAGGGTATCAGTTCGGGTGGGTAAAAGAGGAGGTAAATTTATCCGACTACCTTGGACAAACGATTCAATTACGATTTGTTTTGTCGAGCGATAATTTTTCGGAGTATGACGGATTTTACTTTGATGATTTTCTGGTTACGAAAATATTACCCGGAACCAACAGTCTGGACGAACAACCATTGAATGAGATTGGTTTATCAATCATACCGAACCCTGCCGGCATGTACACATACATAAACTTCGACAAACAAGTTGCCGATGCTTCTGTTAGAATCACCGACGTTTTGGGAAAACTGGTTCAGCAGATTCCCGTTGATAACGGAAGCGCCTCATTAAAACTGGATACTTCAAATTATGTCAAAGGCATATACCTTGTCCAGTTGAAAACAGGCAACATGTTATCGGCACCCGTAAAATTGGTTATTCGGTAACTTCGTGCTTTCTTAGGTTGCAGTCTTTTCCTGTTTTTATCGACAATTATCGCGCTTTTCCTGGATAAGCCGGATGAAACCCGCTTTTGGTCAAAAGGATTATATCCATAAAAAGGCCATAGAAAAATACTTCCATATTATTTTACTTTGAGATCCTGACGGGCATCATAAACAGGCGGTGACTAAAATAGAGGATAGCCGCAAACATTAAGAACGCCCCTGCCTGATGAATGACACCCATGAATACCGGCACCTGGAGCAGCAGGGTGATCACACCCAGAACAAACTGCACACTTACCGCGATTACTATCAGATGAAAGGCCTGAACTTGTCCGGTGGTTAATTCCCGTTGATCACTATATTTTTGTTTCCGGTAAATAAAAATCCAAATCCATACAACAGCCAGTACCACAACGTACGCCAGTATCCGGTGAATAAACTGCACGGCGGCAAGGTTGCTGAAAACCTGGTTTACAGTAAGATTATTAAAAGCGAAATGAACAGCTTCCGGAATAAAAACACCATCCATAAGTGGCCAGGTATTGTAAATGTAACCAGCTTTTAATCCGGCTACAAAAGCACCGAAAACAATTTGCACCAATGCAATCAGAAACAAACCCGCTACAGCATATCGTAGCTTTTTGATCCAGGCCGACGCTTCAATTTTTTGGGTATGAATTAAATCAAACGCGAACCAAAATGTGAATCCAAAAGTTATGAATGCGGTTACAAGGTGCACCGCCAGCCGGTAATGACTCACCGAAGGATTATCAACCAGTCCACTTTTTACCATGTACCAGCCCAGAAACCCCTGTAATCCTCCCAGGGCAAATAACATCAGGCATTTATAAAGTAACGGTCCGCGAATGTGTTTTTTAACTACAAACCATGCAAAGGGAACTATAAACACCAAACCAATTACTCTTCCCAATAACCGGTGGAGGTATTCCCACCAATAAATTTGTTTAAAGTCTTCAAGTCCGAAATGCGCATTAATCTTTTCAAATTGCGGCGTCTCTTTATAATGATTGAATTCCTTAATCCAATCATCGTTATTAAGCGGAGGAACCGTACCGGTAACTACGTCCCATTTTGTAATGGATAATCCTGATCCCGTTAACCGGGTAATACCACCAATTATCACCATTAAAAAAATCAGGAAACAACCGGTCAGCAGCCACAATACAATGGAAGTTCGGGTAGCAACATTCATGTTAGGCACTGAGATTAGGTGTTGTTATAAAAAACATGGTAATCATATTTTCATATCCCTGTTATGATTTAATATCCCTGGTAACAAATTGCGCGGTATGACGGCTTCTCTGTTCAAGAAGCACTTCTTTACCTGCGGTGAGCATGTCAATAGTGGAAGGATAATAGTGCCTGACCGTATACAGTTGCAAGTCCTCATTGTACAATACTTTATAATCTTTCATAAGTTCTTCAATCAGGCCGGGTACTTTCATCGGGTCATTATCGATACAAACAGAAAAGCTTATTGCGGAGTTTTGCATAAGATTCATCTTTATGGCAAATCGCGCGAATACTCCAAAAATTCCACTGAGGTTATGTTCGGCTATAAATGAAAAATCTTTTGCCGAAATAGTCAACAGCATCTGGTTATCCTTGAATATGAATGATGGTATGAGTGGTTTTGTTTCAAGGTCCTTTCCTATTACTGTTCCCGACAGGTCGGGGTTCATAAACGACTTTACGTAAAGGCTGATATTCTTATTCTCGAGAGGCTTGATGGTTTTTGGGTGAATAACCGAAGCGCCAAAATATGCCAGCTCAATGGCATCATGATAACTCATTCGTTCGAGCTTTTGCGCGTCTTTAAAAAACTTAGGATCAGCATTCAAAACTCCGGGCACGTCCTTCCATATGTACACACCATCGGCTTCCATGCAAAATGCTAAAATCGATGCTGTATAGTCAGACCCCTCCCTGCCTAAGGTTGTTGTGTAGTTTTCGGAGGTTGCTCCAATAAACCCCTGTGTTATGATAAAGCTTTCGCCCTCCTTAAAAACCGCGTTGAACTTTTTAGGGACAGCTTCGGTAGTATAATCCCAGTTAACTTTCCCTTCCCGGTATGAATTATCTGTTTGAATAAGGTCGCGGGCATCGACCCATGTGTTTGAAATGCCGCTCTTGTTAAGGTATTCACTAATTATTTGTGTTGATATTAATTCGCCGCACGAAACCACCTGGTCATAAATAAAATCATACTCCCTCGATTGATCCTCATCCAAAACCCACTCAATTTCAACAAAAATATTATTAACAATATCATAAACACGGTGGTTCTTGTCCTGGAACAGGTCATCCATAATATCTTTATGATATTGTTTTACTTCGTCGAGTTCTTTTTGCGCGGTTCCGCTCTTGTGATAAAACGCGTTTACCACACGTTCGAGGGCATTGGTGGTTTTACCCATTGCTGAAATAACAATAGCCAGCTTCTCCCCGGTATATTCACGGAGTATCTTTTCGATATTCTGGACCGCTTCGGCATCCTTCACGGAGGCCCCTCCAAACTTAAAAATTTTCATTTGGTTTTTTTTCTGTTTAAAATCTGGCTTTCAGTTAATTTGCAATTGATCCAGCTTTCGTCCAGTTGTGCTTCGTATTTTTTGTAAAATTCAATGGCCGGAATATTCCAGTCGAGCACCTGCCAGTGAAGCTGCTTTGCCCCCAGATCACTGCTGGCATTTACTACTGCTTCAAACAACATGGAACCTATCCCTTTACCTCTGAAATTTTCATTAACAACTATATCGTCAAGATAAACTCCTTTACCTTTCCAGGTACTGTATTTAATAAAATAAATCGCCATACCTACAATGCGGCCGTGGTTTTCGGCTACCAGTAACCTGAACACCGGATGATCGCCAAAGCCATCACGCAACAGTGCATCTTCTGTATTGGTAACTTCACCGGGTGCTTTTTCAAAAAGAGCTAATTCTTTTATGAGTTTAAGCACGGCGGGTATGTCGGACGGATTTCCTTCCCTGATGATTGTATCCATGGTTATGAGCGATGCAAAAGTACCCAATTATTCGCTAATGAAAATACCTGTACGGGGTTTTTACTTTAGGATTGCTTGTTCATATCATGAACCGCATATTCAATTACCTTTGCGGGATGAAACTACATTACCGGGTTTTAGGCGAAGGCAGGCCTGTGCTGATATTACATGGCCTGTTTGGTTCTGGCGACAACTGGCAGTCGTTTGCAAAGGAGTTATCCGCCAGGGGCTTTCAGGTTGTTCTCGCCGACCTTCGCAATCATGGTCAATCGCCACACTCGGATGAGTTTTCATACCAGTTGATGGCTGAGGACATTGATGAGCTGACAAAAAGTTTTCATTGGGATAAAGTGGTGCTTATTGGTCACAGCCTGGGTGGTAAAGCCGCTATGAAGTACGCATTTACGCACCAGCAAAAGGTTGCTGGCCTGATTGTAGTCGATATTTCAATGCGTCAATATCCGGTTCATCACCAATCGCTCATTGATGTGATGAAAAGTCTCGATTTTAATGCTGTAAAATCACGCAGTGAAGCACAATCGGTTTTGTCAACTCAAATAAAAGATGAGGGGGTACTGCAGTTTTTACTAAAGAATCTGTACTGGGAATCGGACAATCGTCTTGGCTGGAGATTTAATCTGAAAGCTATTGAAAATAACCTTGATAACGTTGGCGAAAAAATTTATCCCTCTTCTCCCTACACCGGACCCGCTATGTTTGCAAAAGGACAAAATTCCGATTATATTCTTTACGACGATGAACGGGAAATTTATGAACACTTCAACCAGGTTGAGGTGATTACGGTTCCCGATGCCGGCCATTGGGTACATGCCGAAAACCCGCGATTTTTAATAGATGCTGTTGAGTCGTTTTTAAAGAAAGTTAAATAAGTCCGGTAACAGGCTTTTGAAAAAGTCACTTATTTAACCACCGCTTTTTTAACCTGAAATGAAGTTGGGGTTTTGGCCTGAATCAAATACATTCCCGAAGGCAAATCGGGATTCTCCAGTAAAAATGTTTCAGTAGTACCGGAGCTTGCACGCTTCTCCTGATAAATTATCCTGCCTAGTAAGTCGGTAATGGATAAATCAACTGCATCCGGTGAAGGCAATACCACAACCATGTTCATGGTGCCTGACGAGGGATTAGGAAATAATTCAAGGTTTATATTTCCCGCCGTATTTTCATCCACGCCAAGTGCACCGCCATTGCTGTTAAAAAGATTATGAAATTCCTGATAGAACTGATTGGCGGTTAACTGATCAAAAATTATAAGTGTGTTTTCATCATTCCTGTCGTTGGCAGCGCTGCTCCAGTTGTGTGAACCGGTAAGCACCAGCGCATCGCCCGAAAAGCCTGACTGGTCAACTATCAAATATTTGTGATGCATGATTCCCGTTTGAATGGCATGGTTGTACAACATCATGTTGACACCAATGACACTTTGAATAATCTGAAATGAAACCCCTGTTAGCCCTGATGAGTCGTTTACCAACCCTCCTCCATAAACACCATGGTTGGCAAAACGGTCCTCCATGGCATAAGCCAGGTCATTTCGTGTGTATACCATAGTTGCAAAATACATTTCATCGTCGGCCGACCCAATAGCACCCATGATTTTACTGTTCGTGTTATCAGTAGGGCTGAAATAGCACTCTACTTTTTTACCATTGATGTTTAATACATGTGGTGTATTATCTTTCTTATCGGGACCAAATTTTGCGTTTGATGTTACCGGTTGTGCTCCGTTTCCTCCCCACATTTCCTCAAATTCCATCTGGTAAACTTTGGCCAGCGATTGATCTTGAATAAATACAATATTATTGCGGTCGCTGTTCAACTGATTATTGCTCCAGTTGGTTGAACCCGACATAACTACTGGTTTGTTGGGATCAGCATCATTGGCATCTATAATAAAAAACTTGTTGTGCATAATTCCATAATAAAACGGGGAAGATGCAGGCGATAACAAAACCGGAATTGCGGGATTAAGAGTCTGCAGCCCGGCGTTTACATTACCTCCATCGGCTATAACACGTTCCTGAACACC
>CAZPKJ010000060.1:0-15185 GCA_964587075.1 uncultured Flavobacteriaceae bacterium
AAATTACGGACGGGGTATTAATTTCAGAAACGACCTGTTCGGTGTAGCTTCGCATGTTACCTATACGTTATACTCCAATTCAAGGATACCTTTACATAAGCAGAGTGCCGCATTTTTTGTATTTACCGGTGTGGGAGTATACTACGGAAAGCCAAAAGCTGACTTGTTCAATGGGTCGGTTGATATAAAGAACCGCTATTATTTCTGGCCTGATGGCACAATCCGGGATGCGGCTTATGAGGGTTCATTTTCGCATGGAAACATCATCGAAAAGGATGGTATATACGAAACCGACCTTTCGGAGTGGTACACCGAAGGAAGCAGTGTAAAGGGGGAGAGCAAACGTTCACCCGCATACAAATTTATTAATATCGGAATTCCGGTCGGATTTGGAATGCGGTATGGTATCAGTAAAAAAATAACCGTTTCTACCGAGTTTGGATATTATTTCTTCTTCACCGATTTTATTGATGATGTAAGTGACGCATATCCCACTTATGCCGAAATAAACTCAAATTTCCCTAATGATCCTGTTAAGCAGGAGCTGGCCTTGTATATTTCAGATCCAACCGGCTTTGGCAATAGCGGTTATCCGGGGCCGGCAACCAGCCGGAGAGGCAATCCTGCCAAGAAGGATGCTCACAGTTACATCAATATTGAAGTAGCCTACAAATTCGAGTTCCGAAAAGGAATTCCCCGTTTATGGGGCTTACGCTGATAAGTTTAAGACTTTTAAAGAATCATCCCTCGTATCCCTTTGCCCATAAAGCAAAGGGATATTTTTTTACTTTTGCGCTTCTATGGCACTATCCGGCGACGAATTATTTAAAAAACTCATTGCGCACTGCAAGGAGTATGGTTTCATTTTTCAATCGAGTGAAATTTACGATGGCCTGAGCGCCGTTTATGACTACGGGCAGTATGGCGTTGAGCTTAAAAAAAATATCAGGCAGTACTGGTGGAAGTCGATGGTTCAGATGCACGAAAACATTGCAGGTATCGACACGGCAATTTTCATGCACCCTACTACCTGGAAAGCGTCGGGGCACGTTGACGCATTTAACGACCCGCTTATCGACAATAAAGATTCAAAAAAGCGCTACCGTGCCGATGTGCTTATTGAGGACCATCTTTCAAAAATTGAAGCAAAAATTTTCAAAGAGGTTCATAAGGCACGTGAACGATTCGGGGCCACATTTGATGAGCAGCAGTTTCGGTCGACCAATGCCAGGGTGCTTGAAAACCAGAAAAAAATTGATGACGTAAATGCCGCCTTCAAACTGGCCATGGATAACAGCGACATGGCAGCGGTAAAACAAATTATAGAAGACCTGGAAATTGTTTGTCCGGTTTCGGGTACCCGTAACTGGACGGATGTTCGACAATTTAACCTGATGTTTTCAACGCAAATGGGTTCGGTAAGTGAGGAGGCCAGTACACTGTATCTTCGTCCCGAAACGGCCCAGGGGATTTTCGTCAACTTTTTAAATGTCCAGAAAACAGGACGAATGAAAATCCCTTTTGGGATTGCACAAACCGGGAAGGCATTCAGAAATGAGATTGTTGCCAGGCAGTTCATATTCAGAATGCGTGAATTTGAGCAGATGGAAATGCAGTATTTCGTAAAGCCGGGATCTGAAATGCAGTGGTACGAATACTGGAAAAATGAAAGAATGAACTGGCACCGGTCACTTGGTTTTCCCGACAGCGTTCATCGTTTTCATGACCATATTAAACTGGCCCATTATGCCAATGCGGCGTGCGATATTGAGTTCGCATTTCCGTTTGGATTTAAGGAACTGGAGGGTATTCATTCACGCACCAATTTTGATCTGAAAGCCCATGAAAAATATTCAGGTAAAAAATTACAGTTCTTCGATCCGGAGCAAAATGAGAGTTATGTTCCCTATGTAGTGGAAACGTCTGTTGGATTAGACCGGTTGTTTCTTGCAGTGATGTCACAGGCGTACAAAGAAGAAAAACTGGAAGACGGGTCAGAGCGCGTGGTATTGGCCATTCCGGCATTTCTTGCCCCTTATAAAGTAGCTGTGCTGCCTTTGGTAAAAAAGGATGGCCTTCCCGAAAAGGCAAGGGAGATCATGGATAAGTTAAAGATGGATCTGATGTGCCAGTACGATGAGAAAGATTCGATCGGGAAGCGTTATCGCCGGCAGGATGCCATAGGTACACCTTTCTGCATAACAGTGGACCATCAATCACTCGAGGACAATTCCGTTACCGTAAGGTACCGCGATACTATGGCACAGGAAAGAATAGCCATTAACCAGTTGAACGGTATATTTTCAAAATAATCAGGAACTGTCACTTCCGGCCGTTAATTTCTGATAATCTGATTAATTATTTCTTTATAAGAAAGCGTTTTCTAACTTAGCTTCATGTTACCATTTCACTGGTTCACCATTGGAGCGCTAAGTATTATGCTGGGCTATATGTCCATGCATTTTTTTATTTCAAAGGGCAAAGATCACCTCTTTTTTTCATTATACCTTTTGTTCACATTGCTTTCACTGATTTTTTACTTCCATTTCCGAATCAGTAACGATGAACTCCGTTCGCTGATTTTTCAGTTCTCCTATTCTATATTGCCATTTTTATCCTACGGGGCCTACTTTCTGTTTATGGAGCATTTGCTGGATATAAGAAATAACCGTCCGGTATTTGTTACTTATGTGAGATGGATGCTTGCCTTTTTGATTTTTGTAACTATTGCCGACGCAATATTGTTGCTTGTTTATAACAACATACCGGCACACATATTCTTGTCGAATATAGTCAGGATTATTGTACTAATTAGTGGCACAATAGCCTCCTTTATTTTTATGAGATCCGGAGGGAAAATAGCCTGGTATTTCTGCTTTGGAACGCTAGTGCTTATTCTTGGCGGAGGCATCACTACTTTTATAAATATGGTTAAACCGGATTCCATCAGTGAACAGTTTCCTATATTAAATACCGGTATGTTTTATTACCGAAGCGGAATTCTTCTGCAAATGTTGATATTCGCTATGGGAATCAGTTATAAGTCGAAGCTGGCGGAAGCGAAAAAGTCAGAGCTGGAACTGGAGCTGATAAAAGAAAAGTATAACAAAGAACTGGAAAAACAAAAAGCCGTTGTCGATACTCGTTCATCCATTGCCGCCGACCTACATGATGATATTGGCGCTACGCTGAGCAGTATTAATATTTACAGCAAACTTGCGGCTGATCGTCTCAAAGACTCTGCAACTGAAGTTGAAGTATTGCTCGGTCGTATCAGAAGTACCAGCGAGAACATGATGGATACTATGAGCGATGTGATATGGGCTATAAAACCTGATCACGACAAATCGGAGGAATTTCTGATAAAATTAAGATCGCTGCTACATGATTTTCTGGGACCTGCCGAAATCGGATACAATCTGCAATCAAATCTTTCCGCAGAGTATATAATTCCAATGGAAACCAGGAGAAATTTGTACCTTATCCTTAAAGAGGCTGTTAACAACATTGTTAAATACAGTCAGGCCACAGAAGTCAGTATTAGGTTTAACAACAATGACAATATACTAAAACTGGAGATTTACGATAATGGCAGCGGTTTTGATACAACGCTTTCTTATGGAAATGGCCTTCGAAACATGAAACACAGGGCTGAACAACTTCATGGAACGCTGCAAATTACATCATCAAAGGAAAAGGGCACTCACATTATAGCTGAGTTTGAAATGACTAAAATTAACTATTGAAAGCTAGTTTGACTTCACGATATTTGTAGAAACAACGTGGCTATCCGGACCTTAATATACGACGATAACGCATCGAGACGCGACAGCCTTTGCATGCTTCTGGGATCCGATTCGCGCATTAGGGTATTGGCATCTTTTCAGGACTGCACTACGGTGGATGAAGATATTGCTCTGCATCGTCCGGATGTTGTTTTGATGGATATTCAAATGCCAGGCGTAAATGGAATTGAGGGCACAACAATCATCCGCAAAAATTTTCCGGAAGTGCGGGTCATCATTCAAACAGTATTTGAAGATGACGATAAAGTTTTTCAGGCCATTCGCAATGGGGCAACAGGTTACATATTAAAGAAATCACCGCCTGAAAAAATAATCGAGGCTATTTTGGATGTGTATGAGGGCGGCTCTCCCATTTCTCCTTCTATAGCTCACAAAGTACTCAGGTTTTTTCAAAACAGCAGTTTACATTCACCCAATATAAATAATGAATTGCCACTTACGCCACGTGAGCTTGAGGTGCTTCATTTTTTGCGCGATGGACTTTCCTATAAAATGATTGCAGGCAAATGCAATATCAGTGTTTATACTGTGAATGCCCACATTCGTAAAATTTACGAAAAGCTTCATGTAAACAGCGCCACCGAAGCCATAGCCAGGCTCAGCCGTTAATTTTATACTATACATCAGCTTAATCTGAGTAAGCCCGATTATTTCCTGATAGTTAAATTTAACTATAGGCAGTTATAATATTTTCACTCAATTTTGGATAAATTGAATCAATATAAATTTGAGTTATGAAAAAAATTGTTTTACTACTGCTGACTATTGTGTTTATTGGAACCGCCGGAGCTCAAAAGTTTGAATGGGTGCAAACTAGTCAATTTATTCCTGGAAATAATCTGGGCGTAAATATTATAAAAAGTGATGTGCTTGGGAATACTTATCATGCCGGCAAATTTCAGGGATTCATGGTGAATGGTAATGATACCATTTACTCAATCGGCGGCAATGAGTGTTTTTTTCTCACCAAAGTAGATCCGTCAGGCAATTGGCTTTGGTCAAAGTCGTTTCTGCCGGCAAATTCAGGCATCTATGACATGGCAGTGGATGTGAATGGATTTGTTTATTTCAGTTTTGCGCTGAATTCCAACCCGGTTTATGATGATGGTGATACCACTTTTACCATACCCAATATTGCAGTTCTTAATAAAATTTTATCGTTCGATAGCAATGGCAAGGTAAGGTGGGGAATCGAAAATCCATTTGGTGGGAGTCAGGCACCACTTGCAGCATCATTGCAGGATGATGGATTTTATACTGCTGGTTACGGGGGCATATGCAAGATGGATAATAACGGAAATATTATATGGCAAAAGAATTCTGCACCGGCCGGTCTGTTTATTTCCGGCCTGGCCGTAAGCGGCAGCAATCTGGCTGCATCATGTATGAGTAATCCCACCGGAACTTTTTCGATTGATACGATAAGTTTTACTATCAGCAATTTGCTTTCAGATCAGGCTATTGTGCGCATGGACACTTCCGGCGCGGCACTTTGGTCATCCGTTTTAATCAATTTGCTGGATGGAGGTACATACAATTACCGAAAGAAGCTTGCTATTTCTTCCTCAGGGGATATTTTTCTCCTATATAATAAAGCGAGCTCTCAGTTAAATTATGTATTTGCCGGAGATACCATTTTCAATCCATATTGTCCCACCTGCAATTATGGTGCGGTTTTTAAGTTTTCATCTTCAGGCACTCCTTTGTGGGCCGGTGGAGCAGTATATAGCAATGCACATTCATTCATGGAAGATTTCACAATTGATGATAATGACGATATCATTACGACAGGATATTTTGCTAATGAAGTATACTATGGAAATCTGGCATTTGACGGACAGGGGTACCAAAACCTGTTCGCCGCAAAAGTTTTAAACAACGGAATGTATTCATGGCTCAAAACTGATTTGCGTAACGGAGGCCAACTGGTGTATGACTGGGCCAGTTCCATCACTTCTTTGCCCGGAAATAATTATGTGCTTGCCGGAAGAAAAAATCTTGGTATCGGAAATGCGTTCTATCTCGGTTGTTTAAGTGATCCCAATCCTGGGTACTATTCATTCGTTACCATGGTCAGCAATAGCAATGAACCTGTACCCCAGCCTGTTTTTGAAGCGGTACAGCATGGCAGTAAGATTGTTGTGGTAAATACTACACAAAACGCGAATAGTATTTTATGGAACTTTGGAGATGGCCAGACATCAACACTTGAACAGCCTTATCATGTTTATAGTGATCCCGGTGTTTATAATCTGTGTCTGAAAGCTTTTAACAGTTGTGGTTACGGTGAAACCTGTCAACAAATTGTTGTAAAAGGCATTCGGGAAATAAAAGCAAACAAAGGAAGCAATGATGGCATCATCACTACCGAGATTTTCGGAGGAGGATTTACACCAGCAACAACAGCCAAACTCATTAAACAAAGCGGAGGGGATATTATTCCAATGGCAATTCAGTTTGTAAATGCCGGTAAGCTGATTGCCCGATTCAATCTTAACGGACAACCGGTGATAACCTGCGATCTTGAAGTTGATGTTCCGGGCGACACTACTATGTCACTCACCAGTGCATTTAATATCATTGCCGGTGCCCCGTACAATTTAGATGTAACTGCAACAGGCCAGAATATTTCAAGGCCCGGCCGTTGGGTGGCAAAAACCATTGTTGTAAAAAATAATTCGTCGAAAGATGCCGTGGGAGTTCCGCTCTTTTACAGATACAGGAATGAACTGGTTACCGATTTTGTATATCAACCCTTTGATGATGTTACTCAAACAAGTTTCACAAATACCGGATATCAGTACCTGCAGTCGAATGGATTGAATACTGCAGCGACAGGTCACAGTATTGTTGATTCTTCAACTATTTCCGTGCTTGGGGCGGTGGTTATTCCACTTTTAAAAGCTGGCGAAACATATCAAAAAACCATTTATATAAATAGTGCCATTCAGCAACAGTTTACTTTCGGCGTTTTTGGTATTACTCCTGTAATTACCAATTCGGCTCTGGCTGGAGTTGTTGGAACTGAAACAGATTTTTGCTTTGGGGAATTTTTAAGGCGGGCTATGGAAGCTACTTTCGCAGTATCAATTAACCAGGTTAACTGGAACAGCTGTTTTTTACCTTTACAGGACAGCATTTATTCAACACTTGCCGGAAAAGCTATTAATCTTGAACAATCACCAGCAATTGCATTGAATGCTTTTTTGGTTTCGGCTGTTACTTCTATCATCAGCACTAACTGTATTCCCGGATTACCTGCATCACTAAATGATAACCAGATAGCAGGTGTGATCAGCAAAACTATAAGCAATCTGTTGTTTCTCACCGATGTGAATAACAATTTTAATTGCCCCCAGTTAAATCAATACCGGGTTGAATATAACGAACCTCCTCAGGTAATGACAAATGAATTTTGTGACCTTATTCAGGGAACAGTAGTCAGTCCATTTTCATCGTTAAACAAGATAGGTGCTCTTTTCTGTCAGCTTTTTAGTAACTCATCCGATCCCAATACAAAACAAGGGGCAGGTGATAATATAAATGATGTTTACATAAAGCCCGGAACCCTTTTACCTTATGTAATTGCTTTCGAAAATTTAAATTCTGCAACTGCCCCTGCATCTGAGGTGTTCATCACTGATACACTTGATATTTCAAAACTGGATATAAGCACATTTGAATTCGGCCCTGTTACAGTAAGTGATAATATTTATATCCGATTTGATGAGCCCGGTCCGGAACAAATAACGTTTGAACCAATTCCCGCAACCGGTAATTCTATACGTGTATTAGCCACTTTGGATACAGTTACCGGCGTTGCTACATGGATTCTATCCACAGTATTTACATCCGATTATCAACCCAACCCCGATCCGCTTCAGGGATTTCTGCCACCTAATTTAAATGGTACAGAAGGTACCGGCACCTGTAGCTATCTGGTAAAAGCGAAAAGCAACCTGGTTACCGGCGATCAGATTGACAATGATGCTGAGATTGTGTTTGACAATAATGCTCCTATTTTAACCCCTGTTTGGACAAACATCGTTGACATTACTCCACCACAAAGCGCCGTGAATGCATTGCCACCTAATATTAATACTACGCAGTTTACCGTTTCGTGGACCGGGACGGATTTTATTGCAGGCATCAGAGCATATAAAGTTTTTGTTTCAATAAACGATGGGCCTTATGAATTGCTGGTTCCATTCTCGGATACATTATCCATTGTTTATAATGGTGTGAATGGAAATAAGTATGAGTTTTTTTCAATCGCACTGGACAAAGCCGGAAATATTGAAGATGCACCTTTAAATCCCGAGACTAATCCCGATGCAGTTACAACTGTTATTACCGGGATTCAGGAGTTTTCAGAAGGAGTTCACTTTAGTTTACAACCAAATCCGGTTGATTCGAAGCTTAACATTTATTGCAATGAAGCGGTTGATGCAATAAGTGTTTATGATATATTTGGGAAAATTCTATATAAATCGACAGATAAGCTACATCCCAACAACTTCAGTATTAATACAAGTGAATTTTCTTCCGGAGTTTATTTCGTTGAATTAAGCTCCCAGGGGAGAAAGGGGTACGCCAGATTTGTTAAAAAATAAGTAATAATCACTCTTGCGGTTAAAAAACCAAAACGCCATCCTTATACATGAGGATGGCGTTTTTATTCTAACCATTAATTGATTAAATCAATTCGACAACGTTATTCTTCGTGTAACAAACTGCTCAGATGTACGGATCTTAACAAAATAAAACCCATTATTTTTTCCGCTGAGATCAATGACAAATAATCCCCTTCCTTTTTTCTCGACATAGATGTTGGGGATTTTATTTCCCAACATGTCATACAATTCTACATCAGGCATAACCACACCGCTGTTTTGAATTCGGATGTTGAGTAAGCCGGAGGTAGGTGATGGGAATACGGAGATGATCTCATCACGAATTAAATCCCTGATGCCTACCGTTTGGCTGCTGTAAATTTTTAAATCATCAAAAGCCAGGTTGCCACCTGCCGGTGCTTTGTAATATTCAAATTTGAAATAACCGGTAAGTTGGTTCAATGGAACACTGGTCATGGTAGCTGAGGCGCATAATGGAACCAGTGTGTTATCGAGGATCCAGGTCACGGAGTCCATGCTGTGATAAATCCTCAGTTCGTTGAGGGGTGAAAATGGAGACCCGTTTCCTTTCGACCAAAATGAAAGAGAATCGGCGGCGGATATCATGGGAGTAACGATGAAATCCCCATCATTTCCGAACTTGTAAGAGGGAGCAGCAACACCGTAATTTCCTGTTGAGGTGTAAAATGAGTTCGAGGTATTGTTGTTCCATGAGAAATAGAATCCGGCAGGAACTGTAGCTGCCGTTCCCGTGTAACCATCGAAATTAAGGTCAACAACCACATTTTGACTGTGTACCAGATTGGTAGCCATCAATAGGGTAAAGCTGATAAACAGGGTGTGTAAGGATTTAATCATGCATGTATAAATGTTACAGATCATTACAAATTTAGGATATAGTTACCGGGGAATGTTACAATAATGGTACCAAAACTTACAAAATTTGAACTTGAATTTGTTGATATTACGGTGTTTGGGAATCACCGCTGGTGTTGAACCGGTTCATGGCAAAAACAGGACCGGTAGCAATAAAAGCCCTGACCGCATCAGCGGCAAATAGGATTTTTTCACGTATCAGCGCCTGCTGCTCTTCAGACCATGGGCTAAGTACATAATCAGCTTGTTGTCCTCTTGGAAAGTCACTTCCAACGCCGAAGCGAAGCCGGGCATAATTGGTGGTATTCAGGGTTTCATTGATGCTTCGAAGGCCGTTATGGCCCCCGTCACTTCCTTTGAGCCGGATGCGTATGGCGCCTGATGGCAAGGCGATATCATCGGTGATAACAAGCAAATTATCGATGTTAATATGCTCATTTTGAAGCCAGTAATTTACCGCTTTGCCACTCAGGTTCATAAAAGTCCCCGGTTTGAGTAACAAAACCTGCTTACCCCGTATTTTAATCCGGGCAAGCAGGCCATGCCTTTCGGCGACAAAAGTTCCAACGGCATCATGGGCGATTCTGTCAACAATATCAAAACCGATATTGTGACGGGTCCGGGCATATTCGGCTCCCGGATTACCCAAGCCCACTACCAGGAATTTCAACTTTCAGGAATTATTTTGCAGCAGGGGCGGCAGGGGCTTTGGCAGCAGCAGCCGGAGCGGCAGCCGTTTTGGCAGCCTCAGCAGGCGTAGGCTCAACTACATTCCTGGTGGTACGTATCCCCGCTATGATGTTGTTTGGCGAATCGAGAAACTCAACACCTTTAATCTTAAGATCGCTCACCCTGAAGCTGTCGCCAATTTCGAGTGGCGTTACATCAATAGTAACCGCATCCGGTAAATCGGCAGGCAGTGATTTTATTTTCAGCTTACGCACTTTGTTGATCAATTTACCCCCTTGCTTCTGGCCTTCAGCGGTACCTGAAATTTTCACCGGGACATCCAAAACGATCTGTTTATCGGGATGGATTTCTATAAAATCGATGTGTAACAATTTATCGGTAACCGGATGAAACTGGACTTCTTTCATCACAGCGTCGTAGGATTTTCCGTCGACATTAATTTTCACAGTATAAACTTCGGGAGTATACACCAGGCTCCGGAAGTTAAGTACAGGTGCAGAAAAATGAATATTGGTTTCGCCGCCATACAAAACGCATGGGACCATTTCGCTGTTGCGCAGTTCTTTGGTGTCCTGTTTGGTAAGGTTTTTTCGTGCTGTTCCTGTGAGTTCAAATGATTTCATGACTATAAATTATTTTTGGATTATGCTTTTACAAATAATGGACTGATAGATTCATAGGCGTACACCTTATGAATGGCTTTGGCAAACAGGCCCGCCGTAGGTAACGCGGTTATTTTTGGTGAATTTTTAACCAATGGAATAGTATCGCAAACAATTACTTCGGTTAAAACCGACTCTTCAATTCTCTCAATGGCACGACCCGACAATACCGGGTGTGTACAAAAAGCACGGACACTGTTTGCGCCACGGTCCATAATGAGTTGCGCGGCTTTTGATAAAGTGCCTGCGGTATCAACGATATCATCTACAAGCACAACATTCATTCCTTCCACGTCACCGATGATGGTCATGCTCTCAATTTCATTGGCGCGTTTGCGGTGCTTGTCGCAAATAACCATATCAACACTGAAAAACTTCGCATACTCACGGGCGCGGTGAACACCACCCATATCGGGAGCAGCAATAAGCATGTTTTCGAGATTCAAACTTTTAATGTATGGAACAAATATGGTAGATGCATCCAAATGGTCAACCGGCACATCAAAGAATCCCTGAATCTGCGGAGCATGTAAATCCATGGTCATTACCCGGGTAACACCGGCGGCGGTGAGCAGGTTGGCAACCAGCTTTGATGCAATGGCAACCCTGGGTTTGTCCTTGCGGTCGCTTCTGGCATATCCGAAATAAGGAATAACAGCGGTGATGTAATGGGCAGAGGCCCTCTTGGCACCATCAATAAGCAGCAATAACTCAAACAGATTGTCGACAGGCGAAAAAGTTGATTGAATAATAAAAACATCACAACCACGCACACTCTCATCAAAGGAGGGTGAAATTTCACCATCGCTGAACCGGCTGACAATTACATCACCTAATGGTGAACCGTAATTATCGGCAATCTGTTCGGCGAGATACCGCGATGTGGTGCCCGAGAATATTTTTACCTGCCTGGCCATACTGATTTTCGAAAGGGGCTGCAAAGAAACAAAATTTCCCTCTCTAAACAAAATGAAATCAGCCATTTTCAGGTATCAATTCCCCGCGTTGAAAGTCTTCATGTAAATAAGTCATTAAATTCATAAAGCTTTGAAAAACAATCATATAAATCTAAGAGACAAGCATGAAGGCTCTTCGTCTGCTAATTTCATTCCCTTTCAACCAGTTTCAAATACCCCGTTTGGCCATTAATAACTGATCGAACAACATATACTCCCGGCCAGCCGGAAGCATTTATCTGGTAGGTATAAGTGCCGGATTTGAGCGCACCTTTTTCGATTTTTTTCACCAATTGTCCAATAGCAGAGTAAACTTCCAGCTCCACTTCCGACTCTTCCGAAAGGAAAAGCGTCAGCATGGAATTGCTCAGGTAAGGGTTTGGGTGGGCCGACAAATGAAAACCCGATTCATGAATCCTGGCGGCAACAATTTCGGAATATTCGTAATGACCGTCAAAATCAAATTGCTTCAACCGGTAATAATATATTTTGTCGGGTTCAACATCAAAATCTGATAAACGGTATTCATGTAAAGTGTTGGTGTTGCCGTGTCCGTTCTGCCAGCCGATTTTTGCAAAGTGAGGAGGATTTTCGGTCCGCTGAATTTCAAATCCACGGTTATTGGTTTCGGACGCAGTGGCCCATTCCAGCAAAATGGATTTTGATACGGGTGATGCGTTCAGATAAAGTAGCTCAACAGGTAAAGGAGTAAGAGCCTGCGCAATTGAAAAATTGGTGGCACCTCCCAGTACAGTTATGGATGTTCGCTGAACCGCGGTGATGGGTGAGGCAACCACACAATTACCTTGTAACGACCACACGCCTGCATTATGTCTTGTCATGATTGTATATCCCGGTTGCGGATTGGTGTATCCGGCATTATAAGCGGTTACGTTGTAAGGGGCGGTGCCGGCAGGTGGCGTAGCGTTCACCAGCCACATGCCATGATCAAGAGGTGATTGGTTGTACACCGATGAAATGCATTCCGGTCCGAGGAATGGAACCGGTGTACCGGGTGCCGTGTTGTTAAAAGATACGGTTGCATCAAGCCGGTCGTTGAAGCCGCCAAAGTTCAAATTCAAAAGCTGATAACCTTTTGAAGCGGTTCCAACCGGAAAATCATATGATCCGCCCGACGGTGAAAAAGCTCGTTTCAAAAATCCTTCCACATAGCTCGATGCATTTCCTGAAGTTACCGAAGTTGCGGCAGGGTTAATGACATGAACCCTGTTGCCACCGGTTATTATTTTTCCCTGCGTCAGATTCAAACTACGTCCAACGGTCATCCAATCAACAGCGCCACTGTTTCCTAAAACCACACCGGGTCCGGTATG
This sequence comes from uncultured Flavobacteriaceae bacterium, assembly GCA_964587075.1. Taxonomy (GTDB): domain Bacteria; phylum Bacteroidota; class Bacteroidia; order AKYH767-A; family OLB10; genus CAZPKJ01. Next base: position 12,959 of record CAZPKJ010000060.1, read on the forward strand.
ATTCACAACCGTGTAGTACAGGTTTCCACGGTTAAAATAATTTTGAGTATTGCTTCCGTTAAACTCAAGCGTGTTGTTAATGGCATTATAAACCGAATAGGGTGGCGAAGCATAATACACGGTAAAGTTACCACCTGCTTTGTGGTATTTTCCTGAGGCATCAAATATTCCACCCTGGTATGCCGGAGAAGATCCGATGGTAAAGTTCCCCTGGTTATCAAGGTCGTTGTTCAATGTAACGGTATTACCACCGGCCACTGCGGGTTTATTAATAGTTAAATTCCAAAGCCGGTTCACTCCCGTCATGCTTCCTGTCATGAATTGATTCTGCAACACCGAATCACTTTGCATGAGAATGGTAGAGTTTGTCTGAGCGTTCAACGTTCCGTTATTTACAAAGTTGTTACAAATTTTAAGTTGTGAATTTGCCTGCATGGTAAGGCTTGAGCCCATGGCAATATCAAGGCTTCCGCACACGGCACTGAGTCCAGTTATTGAAGGTTGGTTTACCGGGAACGGAGAGATAGAAACATTATAAACACAGTTGGGTGTTGCGCAGCCTCCCCAGTTTTCAGCATTGTACCAGTCGGTGTTTAATGAGCCCGTCCATACCAAAGTTCCGCCGGCGGGAGGAACTGTTCCAATGGGTGAGCCGGCCGAAAAGTTCAGTGTGAAGCCCGAGGTGCTGTTGGTGTAATTACTGACGATAAGTAAATATTCATCTCCGGCAGTTACCGTTATTCGCTGCTGATAGGCTGCGCCAAAACCAGGGTAGGCGGGAGGGGAGGTGCCATTAGCTGCCGAATAGCAACCGGTTAATCCGAGAAAGCTGTAGTTACACGAAACCGGTGCAACCGACGACAGGTTTCCGCAGTTTGCCGGGCCGGGGGTGCCTGCGGTTTTAGTGCGCCACACGGCGAAATCATAATCGGTACCCGCTGTTGATGGTGCCCCGGGCCAGTCGTTTGGTATGATGTCGAACTCCAGGAAACCATTGGCAGTAATGGCAATCTTATACCAGTATGAGCCTCGTTCGCCGGATGCAAGACAATTGGTAAATGACGAAAACTCGCAAATATTTCCAACGGCCTGTGGCCCCGGATCATTCACAACGATATTGGTTTTGCAAACAGGAAATGCCAGGGCGCAATCCTGTCCGGGTGCCGGAGGAAAAGGCCATGTCCCTCCCGGTCCCGAATCTATAATAAAAATTGAAAATGTCCCGGTTTGATTGGCATACCCATCCACCATAATGTAGTAGGTCATACCGGGAGTAAGTGAAGTTAAGCTCAATTCCGATGAAGGATAGGTATTGGCTCCGCACGGGGGAAGGTCCTGGTTGCAGGAAATATAGGCAAGTGTGCTACCGCTTCCAGCTGCTATGGTTCCGGCAACAGGTCCGTAAACGGCAATTTGTGTATTGATGAGTGTTCCCGACTGTGTGCGCATGCGTACATTTCCCGACAAGGGAGCTATGAACGAATACCAAACGGTGTGCATGGGATTACTGCCCGACGGTGCAAAACAGGATGGCTGTGCAGCGGGTTCATCGGCATTACCCGAGCAGTTATTGTCGCCATTCACGGTAACGTTAAATGGCAAAGGTTGTGCCTGATAGGGTCTGTCGTTTGGAGCGCCGGAGCCATAGCTGATAACCTGCAAATCGTAAGTAACATTTGCCGAAGGGCTGCGTGTGTCAACAATAATAAAATAGGTGCCTGCCGAAGGAAGGTTCAGGGATGTTGAAAGTGCCCCGGCTGTTGCCGCTACCGCTCCGCCAATACATGTTCCTCCCGAACCCGGGCAGCCCTGATATACCGCGAAGCTGATATCGTTGTTGCCCGCGTTACTAACGCTTACGCCTATACACTGTGCCGATGAAACGGAAAACTGATACACTTTATCTTCGCCAAATGAATATGTCACAAAACAAACTCCCGGTGTAGCCGCGGTGTAGTCGTTTCCCATACAGGCGGTGGTTTCATTGGTTACACTGTAGGGAAGCGAAGGTATTACTACCGGTGAGGCACATACGGCGCCAGCATTACCGGCGGTAACGGCAGAAATGGTAAGTGAGTTGTAGCTGTTGCATGTGGGTGCCGGCCACGAATCGAGAACCAGGTAATAGGTATTTCCGGCAATAACATTAACGCATAACGACTTGCTGCCGGTGCTGCTCTGGTTGAAAGCTATACATGTTGCGGAACCGGTGCCGCAACTGGTGGTA
>CAZPKJ010000061.1:0-3433 GCA_964587075.1 uncultured Flavobacteriaceae bacterium
TCTTCGGGTTTTATGTTGAAACCCATCAGGCTGTAATGTCGCAGAAACCGTTTGTGAGAAACTTTTGGTTCCCTCGAAAATACTTCCCCTAACTCTTTTACAATAGTAGGAGGGTAGTGGTGATAAATCAATGAATACACATTTGAAAAACCATGTGTTGAAAACAACTCCTCCGAAAATAAACTCCCGTCGGGTTTGCGGAATTGTGTATGACGCTTGTGGGGAATTTGTCCGAGTGTATGATATTGGGGCATACTGAATTTTTTAAGAATCACAAAATTAACGAATTCAGTATTATCATCGATATCTGAAAAATGATTCCCGGCACAAATACGGATTATGATGCGGAAGCCGAAAATGCTTCAGCTACCTGATCCTGCATCCGCGCAAGCGTAACACCTGATTATAGCCCGTTTAACTGATATTGATCAATGTCGGGTAAACTAAAAAAATGTTAAATTTGTTGCCGAACAATAAACACACACAATTTTATCCTAAACTAAATGAAATTAATTACTTATCTGGAATTCGGGAAGGAGCAGCTGGGGTTGGTTATAAATCACAAGGTTTATAATTTAAAACTCGCTTCTTCGGTAAAAACAGCGTTAAAGATGCCCGACAACATGAAGGACTTTCTAAAATCGGGGCCTCATGTAATGTCGGTAGCCAAAGACATTGATAATTTGATAAAAACCGGTATGATGGGAACCAAATCGGTTGAACTCGATAAAATCAGTGTGCTCGCTCCAATCACCCGGCCATCTTCCTTACGGGATGGCTATGCATTCCGGCAGCATGTTGAATCGGCAAGAAAAAACCGGGGTGTTGAAATGATTCAGGAGTTTGATGAATATCCGGTATTTTATTTTGGAAACCACCGTTCGGTGTTTGGGCCGGGCGAAATTTACTGCATGCCCGATCATTTCGAAAACCTCGACTTTGAGCTCGAATGGGCCTGTGTTATCGGAAAGAAAGGAATTAACATTAAAGCCGAAGATGCATCAGAGTATATTGCCGGCTACACAATTATGAATGATTTGAGCGCCCGCAGGCTTCAAATGGAGGAAATGAAGCTTAATCTGGGTCCGGCCAAAGGGAAGGATTTTGCTACGGTTATTGGCCCCATGCTGGTTACGGCCGACGAACTTGAACCGCACCGCATTGAGCCGAAAGAGGGTCACACGGGACGAAATTACAACTTAAAAATGCAGTGCTGGGTAAATGGTCAGCTGGTTTCGGAAGGAAATACTAACACCATGGACTGGACCTTTGAAGAGTTAATTGAACGGGCTTCTTATGGAACTTATATCTACCCGGGCGACGTAATTGGTTCGGGTACGGTGGGTACGGGTTGTTTCCTTGAGCTGAACGGTACGGCCAAACTGAAGGACCCTGTCAATTTTAAACCTCAGTGGCTGCACGAAAACGATGTTATTGAAATGGAAGTGACCGAGTTGGGAAAGCTTACCAATACAATCAGGAAATTTGAAAGTGATTTATCGATTTTGTCACGCAAAAAAACTGTGGCCCCCGCACACCAATAAGCTGTTTGTTTGTTATTAAACCGGATAATACCATTTACTGTTGCTGGAAGAAAAAGGCCGTTCAAAATCCGCCTCACTCGTTATTGATACCGAAGCGGAAAACAAGGAAATTCTGAAGCGATACCGGTCTCTTTTGAGGGCGTGCCGTAACTATATTGATAAAGCCGACCGAAAACAGATCAGGCTCGCTTTTGATACGGCACTCGAGGCCCACAAGGATATGCGGAGGCGCTCGGGTGAGCCCTATATTTATCACCCTATTGCCGTGGCTCAAATTGTTGCCGAGGAAATCGGGCTTGGAGCAACGTCCATAGTTTGCGCCCTGTTACATGACGTGGTAGAGGATACGCACCTCACACTCGAAGATATAAACAGCCTGTTTGGGCCCAAAGCCACTAAAATTATTGACGGGCTTACCAAGATTTCAGGTGTATTCGATCAAACCAGTTCGCTTCAGGCCGAGAACTTCCGTAAAATGCTGCTTACCCTTTCCGACGATGTAAGGGTGATTTTGATAAAGCTTTCCGACAGGTTGCATAATATGCGTACCCTGAATTCGCTGCCCCGCGAAAAACAACTGAAAATTGCCTCCGAAACCGCATACCTGTATGCGCCGCTGGCACACCGGCTTGGATTATATGCCATGAAAACGGAACTCGACGACCTGGCACTAAAGTATACCGAGCCCGATGTTTACCGGACCATAGCGCAAAAACTGCAGCAATCGAAAAAGGACCGCGATAAATTTATTGCCGAATTCATAAAACCACTCAAGGAGGAGTTTACCAGGCAGGGCTTTACAGCCGAAATTAAAGGCCGGCCCAAGTCAATTAACTCCATCTGGAACAAAATGAAAAAGCAGCAGGTCCCTTTTGAAGAAATCTATGACCTCTTTGCCATACGTATTATTCTCGACTCGCCTCCCGACCGCGAAAAAGCCGATTGCTGGAGGGCCTATTCTATTGTAACCGATTTTTTTGTACCAAACCCCGACAGGCTGCGCGACTGGATTTCGACACCCAAAGCCAACGGATATGAATCGCTTCACACTACAGTAATGAGCAGCAGCGGTAAATGGGTTGAAGTTCAGATTCGATCTATACGGATGGATGAAATTGCCGAAAAGGGTTATGCCGCTCATTGGAAGTATAAAGAGTCGGCAGCCGAAAACGCGTTCGACGACTGGCTTGGACGTATCCGCGAACTGCTCGACAGTGCAGAAGCTAATGCCATTGATTTTATTGATGACTTTAAACTCAATCTTTTTGCCGATGAAATTTTTGTTTTCACACCTAAAGGTGATCTCAAAACGATGCCTTCGGGAAGTACCGCACTCGACTTTGCCTTTGAAATTCATTCCGATATCGGGAGCCGTTGCATTGGCGCCAAAATAAATCATAAACTGGTTCCTATCAGTCATAAAATGCAGAGTGGCGACCAGGTGGAAATTCTTACATCAACCAAGCAAACCCCCAAAGAGGACTGGCTCGGCTTTGTAGTAACGGCAAAAGCAAAGTCGAAAATCAAAAGTGCCCTCAAAGAACAAAAACGGATGCTGGCCGATGAGGGGAAAGAGAAACTGCATCGCCGGTTAAGGAACCTGAAAGTTGATATAAACACATTAAACATTAATGACCTGCTGGTATATTACAAGGCTCCCTCGGCACTCGATTTATATCACCGTATTGCCATTGATGCAATTGACCTGAAAGGTTTACGCGATTTCTTTAATGAGGATGGTATTCCGGTACCAAAACCTCCTGCCAAAAGTGAAAATAAATCACTGGAAGAGCTGGTTAAAAATGTTCGTGGTACCGCCGACAGCCTGGTTATTGGTGAGAACATTGATAAAATTGATTATAAACTTTCGCAATGTTGCAATCCCATTC
>CAZPKJ010000061.1:3443-4228 GCA_964587075.1 uncultured Flavobacteriaceae bacterium
CGATGTATTTGGATTTGTTACCATTAACGAAGGCATCAAAATCCACCGGACAAACTGTCCAAACGCTATTCAAATGATGTCGAAACACGGGTATCGTATTGTTAAGGCCCGCTGGACCGGTCAAAAAGAAATTGCTTTCCTTGCGGGGATAAAAATCAATGGTGTAGATGAAGTTGGAGTGGTAAATAATATCACCCGGGTTATATCCAACGAACTCAAGGTGAACATGCGATCTATATCAATTGACAGCAACGACGGGTTGTTTGAAGGAACTATTATGCTGTTTGTTCATGATACAGAGCACCTTACCCGTTTGTTGGGGAAACTGAAGCAGGTAAATGGCATATTAACGGTTACCCGGATCGATTAAACTTAAATTTCGCAATTTTGCACCGCTGAAATGGAAAAAACCAAAGATACCGTTCGAAAACTTTTTTCGAAATTTCTTGAAGACAAGGGATTGCGAAAAACACCGGAGCGGTTTACAATTTTAGAGGAGATATATTCCATCAACGAGCATTTTGATGTGGAGTCGCTTTATATTCACATGAAGAATAAAAAATACCGGGTTAGCAGGGCCACCATATACAATACCATTGAACACCTGCTGGCATGCAATCTCATCGCAAAGCACCAGTTTGGGAAAAACATCGCGCAGTTTGAAAAGTCGTATGCATTCAAACAGCACGACCACCTTATTTGCAACGACTGCGACAAGGTGCTTGAATTTTGTGATCCGCGCATTCAGCAAATTCAAAGCATGATGGGTGAGATACTGAATTTTA
>CAZPKJ010000061.1:4238-15179 GCA_964587075.1 uncultured Flavobacteriaceae bacterium
ATTACACATCATTCACTGAATTTATTCGGTAAATGCAACAAGCTTGCCCAAACCGGAAAATGTGAACACTACAAACCAAAATGAACTGCCCGCTAATATTAAAGGATAACAACCGGGATTCAATATATTAATTCAAAAACCAACACAAACAACTTATGGATTTTAATTACAAAATTGAAGAGAAAAAAGATTATTGCCTGTTGAAATTTTCGGGCAACCTGATTGAAAAAAGCCAGGCACTCGATTTATTTGAACGTTTTGATGAGTTATTGAACAAGGAGGTAAATAAATTCATCATCGATATGTCGGGATTTGGTTACATGAACAGCACCGGTTTGAATACACTGCTTACCATACTTACCAAAGCCCGTAAGGCAGGTGGCGAAACTATTATTTGCTGTGTACCCGATGCTATTAAGTCGCTGCTGGTGGTAACCAAACTCAATAATATTTTTACGGTAGTTGAATCCGAAAAAATAGCACATGGCCTTATGTTAAAGGAGGCGTAACGGTTTAAGTAATAAAACTGCAAAAAGTATCCGGTAAAATCGAACATTTTTTAATAATTTTATACAAATGAAGGCAGATGTATTGTTGGGGCTCCAGTGGGGAGATGAGGGCAAAGGGAAAGTGGTTGATGTACTGGCTCCGGGTTATGATGTCATTGCCCGTTTTCAGGGCGGGCCCAATGCCGGGCATACCCTCGAGTTTGATGGAATCAAGCACGTGTTGCATACCATACCATCGGGTATATTTCATCCCGAAAAAGTAAATATTATTGGCAATGGTGTAGTTATTGACCCCGTTGTTTTTAAACGCGAAATTGATGCGCTTGCCAGGCTTGGTGTTGACGTAAACAAAAATCTTTTTATTTCCCGTAAGGCCCATCTTATTTTACCTACCCACCGTATGCTCGATGCCTCATCGGAGCAGAGCAAGGGTAAATCAAAAATCGGTTCCACGCTTAAAGGAATAGGGCCGGCTTACATGGATAAAACAGGCCGTAACGGTTTGCGCATAGGTGATATTGAACATCCCGATTTTTTAAACAGGTACAACGCACTGGTAGGAAAACATAAGGAAATACTTGCTTCGCATAAATTCGACAAGCCGTTGTCGGATTTCGAGCCGGGATGGATGGATGGCATTGAATTGATTCGTTCCATGAATCTGATCGACAGCGAATACGAGGTAAATGGCTACCTCGACCGTGGAAAATCAGTTCTGGCCGAAGGCGCACAGGGCTCATTGCTCGACATTGACTTTGGTTCCTATCCGTTTGTTACTTCCAGTAATACCATTACCGCCGGAACATGCACCGGCCTGGGTATTGCTCCTTCGCGGATCGGTGAAGTGTACGGGATCTTTAAAGCCTATTGTACGCGGGTTGGCAGCGGACCTTTTCCTACCGAACTTGAAAATGAAACCGGTGAGCGTATGCGAAAGGCGGGAAATGAGTTTGGCAGCACAACAGGCAGAGCGCGCCGCTGCGGCTGGCTCGATTTACCGGCGCTTAAATATACCATCATGCTCAACGGTGTTACCAAACTGGTTATGATGAAACCCGATGTACTAAGCGGATTTGATTCGGTGCAGGTTTGTACCCATTACATGTACCAGGGAAATAAAATTAATCACATGCCGTTTGATATTGTAAACAATACGGTAACTCCTGTTTATATTACCTTGCCGGGATGGACCCTTCCCGAGAATGGTGTGCAGGATATCACACAATTGCCCGCCGAACTGAATAATTACATTGAATTCATTGAAGCGGAGCTGGGAATTCCGGTTGTTATAGTTTCGGTGGGCCCTGACCGAAGTGAAACACTTATGCGAAACGTTGTATTGGCCAGGTGAAATACATCAGCAGGCAAATGCAATTATTTTTCGATTTTGAAAGGAAGCAGGTTTGCATTAAGAATTATAAATTTTAAATTAAGCTGCGGTCAACCATTATGTGCAATTTAAAATTGTAAATTTAAAATTATAAATTCTTTCAGTGTGCATGCTCTTTATTCATGATTCACTTTTATATTTGGTAATTCATCATCACCAGCCATGACTCACAAGCTGAAATTTTTTTTTATCGTTTCACTTCAGTTTTTTTGTGTTGCATTAGCCGCTCAAAAAACTACACAGGTTGAAATCATTAATGCCGATACCTTTGAAGGGGATGAATCGCTTGGCAAGAATGTTTCTAAATTAAACGGCAATGTTCAGTTCAGTCATCAGGGCGCATTGATGTTTTGCGACAGCGCCTACCTGTACCAGGAAACAAACTCCCTCGACGCGTTTGGAAAAATACGAATTGTTAAAGGTGATTCCATTACCCTGACCGGCGATTTTTTAAAATATGACGGCAATTCGCGTAAAGCTGCGGTTACGGGCGATGTAACCATGACCGACCGCGACATGGTACTTAAGTCGAAAAACCTGAACTACGACATGACCGGCGAGTCGGCTGAGTATTTTAACGGGGGACGGTTGAATGATAATAAAAATGTATTAACCAGTTCACGGGGTTATTATTTCGCAAAAGAAAAACTGGTATACTTTAAAGATTCAGTCGTACTGGTGAATCCCGATTACAGCATCATTGCCGATACGTTAAAATACCATACCGGATTGAAGACCGCTTTTTTCGCGGGTCCCACATTTATTTATTCGGGCGGAACCGACAGCTCGCGAATCTATTGCGAACAGGGTTGGTACAACACCATTTCCGAAAATTCGGTGTTCGCCGGAAATCCATATATCGTGTCGAAAGAGAATAAACTTTCGGGCGACAGTTTGTGGTACGATAACCGGACCGCAGTTGGTATAGCCAGGAAAAATGTAGTTGTCAGCGATTCTCTTCAAAATATTATTATTACGGGCGGATATGGCAGGAGCGACAATAAATTAAAAACCGGACTGGTAACCGAAAAAGCGGTATTGATTAAAGTGTTCGAAAACGATTCGTTGTTTTTACATGCCGATACCCTTTTTGCCAGGCAGGATACCGTTACCCTTCACAAATCATGGATGGCTTATCATGGGGTACGAATTTATAAAACAGATTTGCAGGGAACGTGCGATTCACTGGTATATACTTCCTCCGATTCGTTGATTTCATTCCATACAGATCCGGTATTATGGAGCGAAGAGAATCAACTTACGGCTGATTTTATAAACATGCAGATAGCCAATTCCAAAATCAGTGAGCTTCGTCTCTTTAATTCCGCTTTTATTATTTCAATGGAAGATTCATTGCGGTTCAATCAGATCAAAGGTCGCGACATGACCGGCTACTTTTCCGATAATAAATTAAGCAGTATTAAAGTTGAAGGTAACGGTCAGTCGGTTTATTACACCCGAAACAGTAAAAAGCAGTTCACGGGTGTTAACCGGGCCGACTGCAGCGACATGCTTATATTCATTAATGAAGAGAGTAAAATTAAGAGCATAACACTCATCAACCAGCCCGACGCCACACTCTATCCGATTGATGAGCTGAGCCCTTCGGAACTTCGGCTCAGGGGATTTAGCTGGCGCCACGCACTCCGTCCTCTGAACAAAGACGACATTTTTCGCTAATCACAGGAGCTGTTTTGTTTATAAAAACCGGCACCGGGTAATGGTTCTTTACCAGTCCGTAGTTCCCAGTTTAAAAACCATTTCACCTGGCTTTGCGCCTCATCAAGAATCCACATAAAATAGAAATAACAAGCCCTACGGGGAACATTTCCATAAATGTGTAAAAAGCCATTACACCCGGCTTTTTATAATTGTCCATATTTTCACGATAGGCTTTAATATCATTTTCAATTTCAACGGCTGGTATGTCACCTGATTGCAGTTGCTTTATAAATGTTTCGGTACTATTGTCGATGTAACTGCTATCGATAAAATTATAATATACAAGCCAGGTTACTGAGTAACATACTGAGGCTAACAACGTAATTAATAATCCAATGCGGAACGCCCTGTTAAAATTAATAATGCCACCTGAATGTTTATCGCGGAAGTTTTTTATTCCAAGGTAAATAAATGAAAAGGCCGTTATCATAAATACATTGCCTATCCATTTACCCGTTCCATCAATGGATTTTAGCTGTGAAATTTCCATGATCACAAATACCATCAGCGACAGAATCAGGCCGGCTGTTACACCATATATTATTACAATGTTTTTCATAAATGCATTCCTTTTGAGCCGGTAAAAATAAAAAAAGCGGATAGAAAAAATACTATCCGCTTTAAGCAACCTGAATACTATTATTCAACAAGCGTTACCCTGCCTGTAAATTCATTCGTTTCACCCTTGAAAGTTTTGACTTTAACAACATAAACATAAACACCTATCGGACATTTTGCTCCCGAATACATATCGGTTCCGTCCCATCCATTGAGTGAATTTCCCGAACTGAAGGTAATTTGTCCCCATCGGTTATAAATCGACATCTGCACATCACTTAACCCGATCCCGGATACATTAAACACATCATTGATACCATCGGCGTTGGGTGAAAATGCATTTGGAATATAAACCGTTGATGCGCCTTCAACCACTACTTCGTAATAGGCAGTGTCGCGACAACCATGGTCATTCACAACAAAAAGCGTAACCGGATAGATACCGGTTGCAAGGTATGTGTGCTGCGGGTTTTGTTCATTAACCAATGAACTGTTGTCACCAAAATCCCAAAGCCAGCTGGTCGAACCTGTGCCTGTATCCGTAAAATCGATCACCGGATGGAGGATAGAAGCTACCGGTGGTGACGCCGAAATGCCCGCTACCGGTACAGGATATACGGTAACGGCATCCTGTACGATAAGTTGGTTGATACATCCTTCCGCTGAAATTACTTTAAGTGTCACCGTATACGATCCCGGCTCATAATACCAGTGAACCGGTTCAAAATCGTTGCTGCTGGTGTTGTCGCCGAAATACCAGCTGTAAAATGCACCGGGAGTGGTGGTAATGGTACTGTTATCAAAATATACTTCGAGCGGGGCGCAGCCCGATGCAGGAACAGGGGTAAAGTTCACGACAGGAAGCAGGTTAACCTCCACTGTTGTTGCTGCCAGAGCCGACGGAGTAGTGCAGCCATCAGTAACAGTAACCGTATACGTTGTGGTAACCGATGGACTAACTAATATAGTGTTTCCGCTGACGGCAGAACCCGACCAATGATAGGTGTACGGACCGCCATCACCCCCCGATGCCACTGCCGATATGGAAACCTGGTCGCCTTCACAAATGGTATCAGCTGGTGTAATCGATAATGACAGCGCGGGATTCACAGCTACAACCATTGCGGTGCTCACAGCGGGACATCCCAGTGAGTCCACTACATTAACCAAATAAGAGGTGGTGACACCGGGAGTAACTATCTGGTTCGCTCCGGTTATTCCATTGCTCCAGGTAAACTGGTATCCGCCATTTCCACCCGATGCAACGGCACTTATAGCAGCACTCTGTCCAATACAAACAGTTGTTGCACCGCTTACATTCACCACCAGCGCCGACGGTTCCTGTACAAGTATGGAAGCCGTGCTGATGCATCCGTTTGCGTCGGTTACGGTAACATTTATATTGCCGCCATTGAGTCCGCTGGCAGTACTGATTGTTGAACCATTGCTCCAGTTATAATTGTATGGGGACGTTCCTCCGTTTACAGATACTGTTGCCGTTCCATCACCATATCCGTTGCATGTAACCGCTGTAGCATTAACAGCAGATAATAACGGATCGGGGCTCGTTACCGATTGTGTTGAAATAGTAGTACAGCCATTGGCGTCTGTAACGGTAACCGTATAGGTTCCCGCTGAAACACCGTTGAGGTTTGATGAAGTAATTCCGTTCGACCAGTTATAACTGTAAGGCGCAGTTCCGCCGTTAACAGCAGTTGTTACACTTCCGTTCGCTGTTCCAAAACATGCAGTTGCTGTAGCAGAAAGCGAAGAAGTTAGTTCTGCAGGTTGCAAAACTGTATAGGTCTGTATACTGGTACATCCGTTCGCATCCGTAACGGTAATGGTGTAACCTCCGGCCCCTACATTGGTTATGGAGTTGCCGGGAGTCGCATTGCTCCACAAATAACTGAAGGGAGCTGTACCCCCCGAAACGATTGTACTGATTGCTCCGTTTGTTAAACCATAGCAACTTACACCGGAAATTGATTCCTGTACCAAAATTACAGCAGGTTCGGTTACAATGGCAGAGGCCATTGCAGTACATCCGTTATTGTCGGTTACAGTAACACTGTATGTTCCTGCAATTAAATTTACTGCTGACGGTTGCCCGCTGCTTCCATTTGACCAGGTATAACTGTAGGGTGCGGTGCCGCCTCCGGCATTCACTGCCGCGGATCCGTTGTTATTTCCGTTGCATAATGCGGCAACGGATGAAGTGGTGGCGGTAAGCTGCGCAGGTTCGGTAATGGATGCCGATGCGGTAGCTGTACATCCGTTAGCATCAGCAACAATGATGCTATAGTTTCCGGGTACTAAATTTCCGAAACTATTGGCAGGTTGATAGCTGATTCCATTGTTGATACTATATTGCAGCGGGGCAGTACCTCCTGTTGCATTTAACGTAACCACACCGTTAGCAGCATTGAAGCATGTAACATCGGCCGGAGTCACCGATTGTACATCAGGCCCTGGGGCATCTGTTATTAATGCTGCGTCACTCATGGTACAGCCATTAACATCCGTTATCATGATAGCGTAATTACCGGCAGGAAGATTATTGAAAATATTGCCCGATTGATAGGTAACTCCGCCGTTAGTGCTGTATTGATAGTTTCCGTTTCCACCGGTTGCAGTAATGCTGATAGTGCCATTCGGGTTACTGCAAGTAGTGTTGTTTATAACCATTAATGCTGTGACGGGATCAGGTTCAGCAATGGTAAATGCCGACAACGTACTGCATCCGTTATTATCTGTTACCAGTATGGTGTAACTGCCTGGTGCAATGTTGTTAAATGAACCTGTGCCCTGGCTGGTTATGCCTCCGTTGATACTGAAGCTGAACGGACCAACTCCGCCGCTGATTTGCACTGCCACCGAACCGTTGTTTGAATTATAACAAGTGGTATTGACAGAACTTAATTAAGTAATAACCGGACTGCCAATGTTGCTCACCACAGTTTGGGCAATAACCGTACATCCGTTGGCATCGGTAATGGTGACTGAATAACTTCCGGCTGTAAGATTGGATGCGGTAATGTTTGCTGAACCTGACGACCAAACGTAATTGTAAGGCGATGTTCCTCCAACTGCGTTTACGGTTGCAGTTCCGTTTGAACCTCCATTACAGGTTGAAGAGGTAGTTGATACGGATGTAAGAATAGCATCGGGCTCATCTACTGTTTGTGATGCCGATGCCGTACAACCGTTGGCATCGGTAACCAATATGGTATAAACCCCGGGAGGAAGGTTGTTGAAAGTATTCGAAGCCTGGCTGGTAACGCCGTTGTTAATGCTGTATTGCAGCGGACTTGTACCTCCGGTCATCGATATACTCACCTGCCCGTCGTTTGAAGAATTGCAATTGGCATCCATAGCCGCCGACGACAATACTAACGGCGCAGGGGCATCGGTAATTGTAGCGGTTGTTGCGGCAGTGCAACCGTTGGCATCCTGAACAATAACGTCATAAGTTCCCGATGCAATGTTCTGGAATGTGCTTGCGGATTGAAAGCTTATTCCGTTATTGATACTATAGTTTAAATTGCCGGTGCCCCCGCTTCCGGTAACGGTAATTTCGCCGTTTGAAGCGCTGCATGTGGTATTGGTTGTGTTAAGTACAACAGTAACCGCAGCAGGTTGGGTAATGTTGATATTGTCAGTAATGGTACATCCGTTTGCATCAGTAACCTGAATAGTGTATGCTCCGGGGATCAGGTTACCAAAATAATTATTCATCTGCACCGGACCACCGTTCATGCTGTAGCTGAAAGGTCCGGTACCACCACTGAGCTGAACTGTCGCTGAACCGTCGCCCTGATTGTAACAGGTTACATTGGTAACCGGAACAGCGGCAACGGAAGGTCCCGCGATGTTGCCAATTATTAATGATGAGGAGGCTGTACAACCGTTTGCATCAGCAATCAGAATTGTATAGGGCCCCTGGGGCAGATTGCTGAATATACCGGACGATTGAAAAGTAACTCCATTGTCGATTGAATACTGAACAGCTCCTGTTCCACCTGATGTAAGCGTTTGCGCCTGGCCGTTGGAATTTCCGCAGGTAGCGTTTGCCGGAAGCGTGTTGAGAACAAGTTGATCGGGTTCTGTAATTATCAGACTTGAATTTGCCATACAGCCGTTGGCATCCTGAACAATAATACTGTAATTGCCACCGGGCAAATTACTGAAAACATTCGAAGCCTGGAAGGTAGTACCGTTATTGACGCTGTACTGCAAAATACCTGTTCCGCCGTTGGCCGTAATATTTATCGAACCATCCGATAAACCAAAGCAGGAAACATTGGTATTATTAACGGATGATATAACGGGAGCGTTGGTGTTACTTACCGAAGCAGTCACAGCATTGGTGCATCCATTTGCATCAGTAACCACAATGTTGTAGTTTCCGGCCGGCAGGTTCGCAAAGTTTCCGTTAGATTGTGCGGGGCCTCCATTTAAACTGTAAGTAAGTGCCCCTGCACCTCCGTTTGCAACCGCTGAAATGGATCCATCGTTGTTGCCACAGGTAGCAGTTACCGCGGATGAGTTTAAAGTTATAGCTAACGGCTGTGTTATCACAGCAGAAGCGGTCGCAAGGCAACCATTTAAATCAGTAACTGAAATGTTATAGTTCCCCGCTGGCAAATTATTGAAAGTATTTGAAGGTTGCCAGGTGAACCCTCCGTTGATTGAATAGGAGAGAAGTCCGGTTCCGCCATTAACGTTCACCGTAAGTGAACCGTTATTGGTTCCGTTGCAAACTATGTTATTTACAGGCGTACTTACAATAACGGGTGCCGCTATGTTGGTTACCACTTCAGGAGCGCCTTCCATGCAATCGGCCGCGTCGCGCACAACCACGTCGTAAGTTCCAGCCGGGAGGTTATTGAAAATATTCGAAGGCTGGAACGTAACCCCGTTATCCAAACTGTATGTGTAACTGCCGCTGCCACCCGATGCGTTAATGGCGATGCTACCGTTGGCATTGCCGCAATTGGCATCTGTAACAACAGTGTTGTACGTGATTTGCGTTGGTTGGGTAATGGCTGCCGCCGATGTTGAAGTACAACCATTCGCGTCGATAACTATTACATTGTAACTTCCCGGAGGCAATGAACCGAAAATTATGTTCGGAGAAAAAGTTATACCATTATCGATACTGTATTGTAACGGAGCAGTTCCTCCATTTGCGAGGATGGTAATTTCGCCGTCGTTGGCACCGAAGCAGGAAATATCGTCGTCAATTACCAGGCTTAACGACGGGCCTGCTGCATTGGCTACATTACTGTTCAAGCTGAAAGAACATCCGTTTAGGTCAGTCACCACCAGGTTGTATAATCCCTGTGCGAGATTATTGAAAACAGCAGAGGGCTGAAAGGATGAACCATTATTATTCGAATACTGCCATGGTGCCGTTCCCCCCTGCGGATTTATAGTGATGGAACCATTGCTGTTTCCGCAAGTAGCTGTCACGGGTGCAGCCGTTGCCGTAAGCAGTTGTGGTTGCGTTATTATTACCTGTGAGGTTGCGGTGCAACCGTTATTGTCGGTAACTACAATATTGTAAATTCCCGGGGGTAGATTGCTGAACAGGTTGCCTGGTTGTGAAGTGATACCACCATCGATACTGTATGTTAAAGCCCCTGAACCTCCGTTAGCAGTGATATCAATTGTTCCGTTTCCAAGTCCGTTGCAGGTAATGTTGGTGTAGTTTGATGAGACAATCACGGGAGCAGCCGCATTATTGACCATGGCAGCCAGTGAAGTGGTACATCCGTTTGCATCCATAACTATAACAGTATAGGAACCCGATGGAAGAAAACCGAAAGTGGCTGTCGATTGGAATGAAACTCCGTTGTCGATGCTGTATTGCAGGCTGCCCGAGCCTCCCGATCCATTTAATGTAATGGATCCGTCGGCATTACCACAGGTTGAGTTGGTTGAACTGTAGGACGCGTTTATTGCGGCAGGTTCAACAAGGCTTACGGCAGATGATATGGTACATCCATTGGCATCGGTTACTAAAATCGCATATGCCCCGGGTGTTAGTGAATTAAAAAATGACCCCGGCTGACTGGTAACACCGTTATTGATGCTGTATTGTAAAGGAGCGGTACCGCCAAGCGTGTTTACAGTCAGGCTCCCGTTACCATACCCGTTACATGAAATATTTACTGAGTTAATATTTACAATGGCCGGTGCCGGTGCATCGGTAATATTCACCACATATACCGCCTGACAACCGTTGGCGTCCTGCACCACTATATTGTAGTTTCCGGCTGCAATATTGCTGAACGTTGTTCCAGCCTGGAACGAATTTCCGTTATTTGAACTGAACTGGTAACTTCCTGTCCCTCCGGAAGCGTTCACCGTTATGGAACCGTTGTTGCTACTGCAGGTAGTATTAAGCTGGTTCAGTGTAGCCGTTACCGCAAGGGGTTCGGTAATGGTTAAAACCGAAGTGGCATCGCAGCCATTGATATCAATTACAACTATATTATAATTACCAGGCGCCAGGTTGTTAAACTGGTTACCCAACTGCCAGGTAGATCCGTTGTCGATGCTGTATTGCAATAAACCGGTGCCCCCGTTTGCGGTAATTGTAATACTGCCATTGTTGTCGCCAAAGCAGGTAATATTGGTAGAAGATGTGGATGTGATAGCAGGGGCGGCAGCATTACTTACCGCGGCAACAGCAGATGATGTACAGCCATTTGCATCCTGAACAATAACCGTATAATTTCCAGCCAAAATTCCTGT
>CAZPKJ010000062.1:0-15178 GCA_964587075.1 uncultured Flavobacteriaceae bacterium
ATAATTTGTTGATTTGACACTTCAAATTTAATCCTATCTGTCAGACTAAATACTAACTACTACATTTAATTTTCACATATGTTGATTTTGGTGTGCTATTCATAAATTCATCAACATTCATAAAGTTATAATCATATCTATCCCAAGTGGATTTATGTTTAGTTTTCACATCTTTGATGAATCTATATTCCACAGAATTATTATGGCTGGTTATCATGGTGTATCTGTCATTTTCTATTTTATAAGGAAATCTTTGCTGGATTCCAACAGCAACAATTCCATTGGTGCAATCAAATAGGCTGGTAAATTTATTTCCATTGTATAAAATCATAGGTGATTCAATTGTATAGGTAAAATCAATTTTCATTTCTTGTGGATGTACTATGTATTTAAATCTGACAATTTTTTCTTTAGGAAGTTGTGTATGGTGTATAGCAAACATAAAGTCAACATCTTCATCAAAATTTATTTCTCAAATTTGATTTGAATTAAAAGCTAATTTTATATTTGGTAAAAACATATTAAATATTTCTTGTTCAAGATTTTTGAAAATATGTTTTCCTGGTTCAGTTAAAAATTTATTTGGAGCATATTCCATTTCAAAACAAATGATTCTTTGCAGAATTGTGCTATCATTATTGTTTGTTATGACTTTAACATTACTTGGAAATGCATCATTAAAAGGTTCAGATTTTCTGATGTTTTCTTTTTCAAGTACATAATTTAAAAAGTATTGGAAAGTTTCTATTTCTGCCTCATTCAAATCATTCAAATCAACTGTCAGACTATATTTAAATGTAAAGGGAATTAGTGGATTTTGTACAGCCAGCAAATGAAGATTTACTTTTCCTATGTATTCATCAATTTTCTTAATAGATAAATCAACCTGGGAATTTAGACCTTCTAATTTTTTAGTGGATACATCTGCTGCTGAATTCATTTCTTTTATTACCCTGTTAGCATTATCCACAACTGATTGTCCAGTATTCTTTAAAGTTGCATCATTGGCTTTATTTAGAAAATATGTTCCCACAGCTGCAATCACTAAACCACAAATCAAAATGGCATTAGCATATTCCACAAGGAATGCATATAATGTGTTCATCTTACCTTTCATTAAAATTGAAAATATTTCCCGAAAATATGAAATAATCCTGGCTTTTGAAAATTGGTAATTATTTATGATTTGAAGGGCAAAATTTACCTTTATAAAAACACATTTAAAATGAACATTCAAGTTCTGTCAAAACATAACAATATTTTATTCAGGTATTACATGTTAACAATTGATTTCAAAGTCAAAGTCCTTAAACACATTGTTGAAGTGAAGCTGAAAAAAGGGAGGGTTACAGTTTCATGAATTCAGACTCAAATTTACACTGTCGCCCAATAATGGAAGGTAACGGTTTCGTGGTTTGCGCCAGGCCGGTGGACCAAATTAATAGAAAAAAACAAATAGCTCTCACCGGCCTGGCGCAAACCACGTGTTATCGGTTGTCATTTTAATCTTTTCTTTAAATAACTAATAACAGTGTTCAGGTTTTTTTCCGTGTCGGTCGATAATGAAACGGATTCGTTTTTTACATAAAGTTCTTGTATGCTACGGTTGAATAATTTTTTACTATATTTTGTTTCCGTTGGGTAGCTTAATTGTTGAATTGATAATAAATCACTTTGAGAAAATAACATTTCAGTTTCATAATTGTCCCATGAGGCATCAATTTGATTATAGGTAATAATTAATTCAGAAACAGATTTGCCAAAAAGTTCGTCGTATCTGAGCTTCTGCTTTTTCCCCTCTTCATCTGCATCCAATAATACAATAAAGTTTCTTCCCCAACCTAAATATAAACTAATAAGATTCTCAAGATTACTTGCAGTAGTTCCAGGAACCATTCTTATTGAATCCTGAATCCCTTGGTGAGTCTCTTGAAAATATTTATAGATGTAAAAATCGCTCTTACCCTCTGTCATTACAACGTTAGGGACAAGTTCAAGATTAGTTGGTCGGTAATCTAAAACTTCAAGTATTGGTTGAAAATAACTTGTTTGATTTGGATATTTGACCGCAAACTCACGATATTTTGTTATCCTGATGTCGGTATTCTTAGAACTGAATTCTTCTTCTTGATCATAGTCGATAGCTTCATTCTTTATTACAAAAGTATTTTCAAGCCATTTGGGGTTAATTAAATAATGGCTATGGGTTGTATAAATTACTTTTGGAAGTCGCTCAAAGCTTTTGAGCAATTCAAGTTGCGCTGATGGATGTAAGTTAGAAGCAGGTTCATCAAAAAGGAAGAACGCATTTTTATGTTCCTTTCTGAAAGTTCTGAATTGAGTAAGGAAAATGTATACAAAAAACCAGCGAAATCCCAATGATCGTTCACCAATTTGATAAGTATCAACATCGTCTTTTATATTGAATTCAAGATATGCACCTGCTTCGTCGACTCCATGTTCCAGAATTATTTCAGCAACATTAATTTGCTTATTAAATATTTGTTTCCACTTACTGAAAATTACTTTAGTAAGTTGCTTCTGCATTTTTCCTTTTAGAATAGTTAGGTTTCTTTGCTCGTTATCACTATCAGATTTAATTCGTTTTATTATATGCTCTTCTACATTGGTATCGTTATCAAGTGAATCCAATACATCCTGAATTATAATCTTATAAAACTTATGTTTCGCTTCTGTTGATTCTAAATATATCCTATCCGGAAACTGAAACAGAAAATTTGGAAAATAAAGTATGCTTGGCAGACGCTTTTTGATAAGTTCATTTACTAATAGTGCTTCATCATTATTTAATCTTCTTGTTTTCCTTCCTTTCTTTCCAACTATTCCTTGAAAATCATAATCCCATAAAGTTTGGTTTTTATCTGGTACATGAATGGAATTCTTAAAATAATATTTCTGAGTGTAAGAAATCTTCCTTGAATTGCTTGTCAATTTTATTTCTTTCTCTTTAAATGTTTTTCTAATCGCATCTAGATCATCATTATCAAACTCAATACCTGCTTCAATAATAATGTAATCATTGAAATTATCTCGTCTATTGATTGGAATCAAATTGTGAATGTCGTCTACTTCATAGCTATCCAATTCTAAAGCTTCAAGCGACTCGGGTTTGTATGCAAAATAATTGATTGCCTCCAACACAGTGGTCTTCCCACTTTCATTTAATCCAACAAGCGTATATACTTTTGAATCTGGATTCTTACTCAAGTCTAGAGTTTGTTGCCCTATTCCCTTAAAATTTTTGAATTTAAAATAAGTAAATTTCATATATTAATTTGATTTATGATAGCCGATAACGTGATCGGGGTTGGCGAAGGGCCGGTGCACCAAATTAATAAAAAAACCAACACATTGCACCGGCCTTTCGCCAGACCCCGTGTTGTACGCAGTTGGTCAATGCATGTCGAGTAGGCAGGTATTGGCCAGCGTAGTTGGTGGTCGCCGCCTCAAAATGAGAAGTGGTGGGGTTAGTTTTTACGGAGCAATATTTCGTCAGATATTTCATATTGGCGAATGTATTGATCCGGGCAGCGACATACCGGATTAATGGAGATTTCAAATCCTCATTAATCAGCCCCGTTAACTAAAGACTGCTGCCCGTTGACTAAATCAGCCTTGAAACTCTGGCTGATTTTGCCGAACTTTTCCAAGTCGTTGGACGATGTGAATCGTCAAAAGCGAGCTTTCACGATGTCAATCGCAACGACTTGGATAGCCAAATTTCCTTGCGAAAATTTGTCCTGGCAGCAGTCTTTAGCTAACACAAATTATTTTGAAATCCTTTAAAAAAAAGTCGCTGCAAAAATTAACCCCATCACACTTTGGGCGATCCATCAATTGCGTACAACATCAAAATATCAGCATCTTCTTAAACAGAATTGCAAAAAATTATTGTCAATTAAAAATTCTTAAATATCCTCTTCGCTGCCCGTAAAATTAAATTTATTTAATGAAAAGTCAAGTGTAGGGGGCGGGATTAGCCCAGGGCGAGCAGCAGGGTGATGGCGGTGAGGGCGAGGAGGGTGTAGAGGAGGGCGAAAACACCCGCGCCATCGGGGCTGAACCAGGTTTTAAGGAGCCATTTCATGGTTTTGGCGTGGTTTTAAAAAGGGGACGCGGCGCTTAGCTGCGCGCCGCCTCCCTGTGGTGCCGCGCTTATTTGATTTCAATCAGGCGCGAAGGCTTACGGCGGGCCTCCTCCTTTTTGGGGATGGTGACGCGCAAAATACCATCGCGGTAGCTGGCACTAACCTGGTCGCCCTCCACAATGGCCGGCAATGTAAAGGTGCGGTCGAACGAGCTGAAGCTGAACTCGCGGCGCCAGCCGGTGTTACCGCTGTCGCCATCGCCATCAGGCTTGCGGTAACCAATGTGCAGCTGGTTCTCGTGTACCTCTACGCTAAATAACTTTTTGTCCATGCCCGGCGCGGCCATCTCTATCACCAGGTCGTTGTCGGTTTCGGTAATGTTTACCGGCGGTAACGTGGTGCCAATACCCCCGCGGGCCGAAAGCTGTGTGTCGTCGAAAAAGTCCTGAATCAGGTCGCGGCTCAGCAGCGGAGTGGTGAACGCGTTGAAAATACCGGGTAACATGTCCCCGAATACGGTTGCGGGATACCAGTGATCCCTGAGGGAACCACTGCCGTTGGTCCGGTTCCCCCTGTTCCATTTAACAAGTGTCATGGTAACCTCCATTTTTTATTGGTTAAACATATATTATGGTACCCAAACCGTTCCGCAAACCCGGTGCCACCCCGCTGTACACGGTAAAAAATGACAGCCCCGGTGAAAATTTTTCAGTTTTTATGACAGAATGAACGAATGTACCGGGCCGCCGGCAAATGGATCCCTGACTATAATTATGGCGCCCGGTTACAGGGCCCGCGCCTGAATTTTTGAGTGCACATTTTTTTATAATTCCGGTTGCCCGCGTGCACCGCGCCCGCTTTTTCAACCGCATAAAAAAAGGCTGCCGGAACAGTTCCGGCAGCCTCCAATCGATTGGGGGGGCACTTGAGTTATGTTATATTATTTTATTTTACAAACCGTACCACCGAGGTGCTGTTACCACCGGCAGCGGTTAAATGATATACACCCGAAGCCAGCCGGCTCACGTCGAGCGACAGGTTGCGCTCACCCGGTACGGCAATAGCCGATTCGTTCATCACCTCGCGGCCGGTAGCATCCTTAACCGAAATGGTTAACGCGCCATGCTCCACCGTGCGAACGGTAAAGTACAGGTTGTCGGCAACGGGTACGGGACGCACATTGAATATGCCAAATCCATTGTCGCGGATATCGGTGAGGGCCGTTGCGCACGATGGTGTGCCCGGAGGCAGTACATCCACCGCGATGGAAGCACCGGTAAAGGTACAGGTTGGGTCGAAGGTTAACTGGGTCATAAAGGTGCCCGGGGGAACCGACACTACCGCGTTACCGAATATTACCGGGGTCCAGTAATATACACCGTAAGGAACAGGTCCGCCGATAAGGGCGCCGTCGTTAACCAGCTGGCGGAAACTGTTGGTTGGAGCCGGGTTCTGAACCGCATAGCCGGCAACAATGGCAGGGTTAACACCCGGATTGGGGTCGTTCATCAGGTCGGCTGTTGATATAAACCATCCCAGGCCCGATACCGAACCTACCGTAGGGGTGATGACACCCGTAATGTCGAAACGAACGGTGTCGCCCGGACAAACCGAAGCCGCGTTGGCCGATGCGGTTCCCAGGGTAACGGTTGGGTTGTTACACGCGATGCTGGTTTGCTGGGTAACAAAAAGCATGTACTCACCGGTTGATAGAACACCGTTGTAGTTAAAGCCATCCACCATCATATAATATACCGTTCCGGGAGAGGTGTTAATAACCAGTCCGGCCGGGTAATGAGTGGCTGTCGCGCTGGGTCCGTCCTCGTTACAGGCAAAGGGTACCAGGGCGCCGCAGGCACCGGTGTAAATGGATATCTGGGTGTCGCCATCATCAATGTAGTTGGTAATAAGCGGTCCGTTACCCGTTTCAATAAAGTACTTGCCGCCATCGCCGGTAAAGGTGAACCACATGGTGTTATCAATGGTGGGTGCCGCGCCACCGCCATCGGGCTCGCCGTAGCACTCAAATCCGTTGACCGGATCGCTGGGTACTACCGTCGCCAGGGTGTTGTCGTAAGGACCCAGTGTGGTCGTTACCCCGAATGGCTGTCCGAAGGCCGACTGGATGTTAATGGAGTTGGCACAGTCGTTATTAACCGGCTGGGCCACAACTGAACCGGCAGCTAATGAACACACCGCTACCGCAAAAATTTGTAAAGATTTGAATTTCATGATTTTAAATTGGTTTTCGAAGGTTTTTGATTTTTTGAAGCGCTAAGGTAACAGTATTTGTTCAAAGGTTAAACCGGCATTGAAAAGAATTTAAGCGGAACGCGGGCAATTGAAGTGTAAAAACGGATTTTTAGCAAGGTGATATCTCCGGTTTTCATAAATGTAATTACCCATTTTTAATCTTTAATCTTTAATCTTTCATTCCTTCTAAAAAATTACATACGCACTAAAATTCTCAAAACCGGTAACCTTCCAGCTGTCCGTTATCTTTCAGGTAATAAAGCATTCCTTCCACGAGGTCCACATCATACACCGGGTCCTTGTCGCGTCCGAGCTGAATGGTGTTCAGTACCTTTCCTGTGGTTTTGCTTACCTGTAATAGTTTGCTGTCTTTTTTTGTTTCGGAGGTCATCACCAGCATGTAGTCCTGTGTTTGTGTGGTAGCCTTAAACCGTTGCTGCGCCATTTTAATGTACGATGCCGTGTAGTTCACTCCGGTTACAGCAGCTCCTCCGAATGCTTTGGATATATCGGCGGTAACCTCTTTGGTGGCTTTCGACCTTGAGTCTTTGACCTGTATCGACTGCGAAGCGGCGCCGAAGGCGGCCGAGTAAGTGGCAAAAGCGGCGGTATAGTATGCCGCTCTCACGGCTGAGGCTATGAGAAGTGCTTTTTTGAAGTCGGAGATTGTTGGTGCGGCGAAGTACTGGTTGAATACAATGCCTCCTTTGGTGTCGTACAGCGCCAGGTTCTGGTCGGAGGTTACCAGTATACCCGCCGCGGTGATTTCAACGGATTTCGGTTCCTCTTTTCCCTGGAAGACCAGCGGGGTGGTGCTCATGGCCGGGATGCTGGTACCACCCGTCTCCATCCTGTATAATAATTTGTCACCGGTATTGAAAACATATATGCTCTGACCGTTACCGGCAATAAGCCCGGCTCCGCCTTCGATGGCTTTTTCCCAGTACCACTCGCCGGTGGAGGTGTTGAGCAGGTTCACCTCTTCATCAGTGCCAATGAGTACGCCTGACGGGAGCAATTCGGTATAGGATACCATTCCTTTAATCTTTACCGCTTTGTCGAACGTGAGTTCCGCTGTGGCGGGATCAAGTACCGTCACCGAGCTGTTGCGGCCGTTATCGCTTGCAATCAGTAGTTTGCCGTCGCTCAGCGGGGCTACTCCTGCGGCGGGACCTTTAAGGCTGATACCATTTCCTTTTTTTCCCAGCATACGGCTGCCGTCGGTGTAGCTGAGCATGTTCATATTGCCATCGGAGGCGGAGCAAACAAGGAGTCCTTTGGCTGTGGTGTAGCTGATGCCGAGGGGGAATTTCATCTCAACGACGCTGTTCCATTGGTGTTTTCCCGTAGCGGTTTCAAAAGCCATGTAAACGGATGTATAGGTTATTGTAACGGTTTTGTTGCCTTTGGAATCGGTTTTAGTGGATTCATTTTTCTTTTGTGCGGCAACGATGAATATACCCGGTGCATCGGGTGTGGTGATGAGCTGCGCCATGATATCATCCTTACTGAGCTTTTTTGCGGCGAACCCCTCCAGCATGCCTAATAAACCGGTCATGCCCGCCGCTTTGGGGTCGAGGGAAGTTTTCCATAGCTCTTCGCCGGTGTTACTGTTTAGTTTTGAGGCGAAAAAGGCCGAGGTTACCAGTACTTCGTTACCGGGCAGGTCGCGACAACCGGTAATGAAGGTATAGGCACCACCCTTCGACCACAGTTTTTTTCCTGAACTCATGTCAACCATCACCATTTCGGTGCCTTTGCCACCGGAGGTGGTTCCTATTACCAGTATTTTGTTGTTTTCATAGAGAAAATATTTGTCATTAATTTGTTCTATTCCGGCGGTTTTGGAGTTGAATATGATTTTGCCTTCAATGGGGTCGACCATATAAAATGCTTTGCTGCCATCGGCCGGTGACAGGCCTATGAATGGGGAGGAGGCGATGGCCTGGTAGGAGCTGGCGGGAGCGTTTTTCAGTTCTTCAATGTTCCATAGCATTTCACCGGTGGCAGGACTGATACCCATGAGTCCTTTGCCCGTTGATGCCACCAGCTGACCGAGTGAGGTAACACGTTGCCAGTTGATATTGGTTTTATAATCTTTGGTCCACAGGGGTTGTGCGGCATGTATGGTGGTTAGAAGGCATGAAAGCAGGGTGATAACTGTCAGCGATTTTTTTATAGTGCTCATGATGACTGTTTATTTTAGTGTAGTTCTATTCAAAGAAAATCAATTTAAGAGTGAGTTCCAAATCAGATGGAGTGTTTTGGTGGCTTCAACACCGCGAACCGGACGCATCCAAAAAAGCAATGCATCCCATTCAGCTCAACGGGTATCGTAACATACTAATCGTTGTATTCCTTTTCCTGAATTTACAACAATAAAGTTATTAGCAACCCCAGTTTAAAACCGATAAATTGTAAATGACTGGTCAACTGCGCCTGTCAAACCGGTTTTAGCTCATCCTTTGCCTGCGTCGGCCAGGAACCTGGCCAGTCCGATATCGGTAAGCGGGTGTTTCAGCAGGTCGGTGATGGCGCTGAGGGGGCAGGTGGCTACGTCGGCACCGGCTTCGGCGCAGCGGATGATGTGCATGGCATGCCGGATGCTGGCGGCGAGCACCTGGGTAGGGAATCCGTAGGTGTCGTATATATGCACAATCTGTTTGATCAGGTCGACACCGTCGTAGCTCACGTCGTCGAGGCGGCCAATAAACGGCGACACATAGGTGGCACCGGCTTTAGCGGCCAGCAGGGCCTGTCCGGCCGAAAACACCAGGGTACAGTTGGTACGGATACCTTTTTGAGAAAAGTACTTAAGTGCTTTCACCCCATCTTTTATCATGGGTACTTTTACAACGATCTGCGGGTGAAGCGCGGCCAGCTCCTCCCCTTCTTTTACCATGCCGTTAAAGTCGGTGGCAATCACTTCGGCACTTACATCTCCCCCTACGGCAATATTGCAGATGTCGATGTAATGCTGTTTGATTTTATCGCTTCCGCGGATGCCCTCTTTTGCCATCAGCGAGGGGTTGGTGGTTACGCCGTCGAGTACCCCCAGTTCCTGGGCTTCTCTGATTTGTGGGAGGTTGGCGGTGTCGATAAAAAACTTCATGGTATGGGTATGGTTTTTAGGATTATCCGGATGGATGATTGTGATTTTGAGACGATTTACAGGCAAGAGTTGAACCGTGAACCCAGGCGCCTGAATGAATTGCGAAATTAGCACTTTTCAATTTGACCTGAGTTAAAAAAGCCGGCAATACCGGCAAATTTTCACAGCGACCTTTTTTTTTCTACTTTTATTTGGAAATAAGCAAAGCCATGCATAGCCGGCGACTTTTAGCTTTACTGGTTATTTTACTTCAAACGGGTTGTGTACTACCCGGCCGGTTCACTTTAAAGTCGTTCAAAGGCGATGGCGGCAACCGGATTGCAATTAAAAATCATCTTTCACAAAAATTCAATTATCTTATTATTCATGAAGGCGATCAGGCATTTGCCCTGACGAATTATATATTCAGTAAAGACAACAATGAAGTTTCGGGTCATCTTACCCGGTTGCCTTCAGGCAGGATGAGCTACAAACTGCTCAGGGAGAAGAAAACACAACGGCACAGCAAACAAATGACGCCACCTTTCGATGAAATGCACATTTATATATCGTCGTCGGAGCGGAACCCTGAGAACTTCATCAAAATTGATAATAATAACCTGGTCGACTTCAGTGTTTATCAGAAAAAGAGAGGTGGCGGAGGTGCGGCAGTTGCTGGTTCTCTGGTTTTACTATCGGTAACGGCAATTGTGTTCCTGACCTTTTTATTTGATCCGCTTTGATGATATTAACTAATAAGCCGCACGGAATTCTATATATAATTTTTATGGTTATTGAGGATGGTTGTCCATGTATTTTTAATTCGAATCAATTAATCCGATGGCACCTGAATTAAAAAATAATCATTATAACTCAGTAAATCCATGAATCAGATTTCATCATTGAGAAGAGGATTCTGGTTTCGCATAACGGCATTGCTTAGCTCAATAATTTTCCCAACTGTCATCAATGGCAACCCTTGGAACAACAACGATAGTTCAGAAGTTCAAAAGAGTCAATTGCGACCACTGATTTTTTTATCGTATACCTACCGGTCTCCCAATGACAAAACCGTTCACAGCTGGATGCCGGCAGAGTTTAATAAAACCGCGGTGATTAATAATTATGAGAACTCATCTGCTCATAAAATATCCATAGGAGCCAGGTGGAAGTCCGGCTGGATTACCGGACTTGTTTACGAAAATTATAATCAAACGGGCAGAAGTATGCAGGTGGAGGAAACAGATACGGTGGTGTATATGTTCTGGTATTTAATTACTGTTTACGGCGATGAATTGATCGTTGAACAAAACATACATGCGTCGGGTATATTTGGTGGATATGAACTGAAGAAAGTCCCTCTGAAACATTTTGTTGGTACCTCCATAAAGGTTTTAGGGACCCTGGAGTACATAACAGTTGATGAAAAGAGAACATTACATATGGACGGAGGTGGTGTTGAAACATTTGTTAACAAGCAAAGACACTCCATAATTTCCGGGCAGATTGGTTTACGGTTCGATCTTCAGATTAGTAAATTCTTCTCACTGATTCTTCCTGAGGTTGGATATGAATTTGAAATTTTCAGTCAAACCGTTCCGGCTGTATCTTATCAAAGTTCATTTGACCAGGATATTTATTCATTAGAAAAGAAAAAATATAATATCTCCACTTTCAGATTTATGATAGGTGCCAATATTCAATTCTAGTAAAGTGAAAATCTGTTAGCTTGTAACTGCTGATTAGGGGTATCCAATGGCAATACATGGATAAATTAAAAGTTCGCTGCCATTCTCTTTCCGTGCACCTCCTCACCCCGGGGCGCTTCGGCCCCGCCCCTGCTGTAAATTTATTAAAAAACAAAACGCGAAAGGTGTTTAAGCGGGTATAAGTGTTTACAGGTACCCGCTGGCGAATGTGATGGGTGGGGAATGAGGCTGTTTCAGGCATTTGATTTGGTTACTATTTATTGGCTCCGTTACAGTTAAAAATCCCTCTGCAATAAAAATCACAGGGCATGTGCAAGGTATCCTAAAATCATTTAACTTTACTCAAGTTAAAATTCACATACATTTTTGCCTGATCACTACCCGTAATTTAGTCCATTCTACTTTCCATCATGATTCCATCAGGTACCATCCGAATTCATGTAATCTGCCTGGTGATATTGCTGCTTTCGCAGAGGGTAACCGGTCAGGTATTCCAATGGGGGGTTAACTTTCCATCCTATGAAGCCCGCGCACTCACGATCGATACTGCGGGAAATCCTGTCATTGGCGGCTCATTCCAGTTTACTTCCGATTTCGACCCGGGACCGGGAACAGAAATGCTTACTCCGAATTCGCTCGACGGCTTCATTTCAAAATTCAGTTCAACGGGAAACTTCCAGTGGGTGCAACAAGTGTCGGGTTCTTTTTATCAGCAGGTATTGGCAACTGTTGTGGATTCAGTAAACAACATTTTTGTATGCGGAAACTACCGTAGCTCCCAGGGTATGGTTGAAAAGCGGGATGCAAACGGCATGGTAATATGGTCACGGACTTTTTCAATTAACTCCAGTTCATTCAACTGGTATATTCAATGCCGGGCCATGGTGCCCGACCCACTGGGAAACTTATATGTTACCGGATATTTCCGGAACAATTGCAATTTTTCACAAAATCCCCCTATTGCCATTTTTAGTGCCAGCGAAACCGCTTTCATAGCCAAAATTGATCCGCTGGGAAATGTTATCTGGGTGAAAAGCACGTTCACCCCTACCGACTTCGACGACTGTTCCGGCAACGCTATTGCCCTTGATCATGCAGGAGGTATTTATGAGACTGGAAGGTATGACGGAACGGTTGACTTCAACCCCGATACCGCCTCGGCGTTTTATCTGACCAGTCCGGGATCTTTAACCAATTCATGTACATTTATACTTAAACTTGATACAGCCGGAAATTTTATCTGGGTAAAAGAAATTACGTACTCTTCTGTTAATTATCAAAATTGCATGACTATGGATCCGGCAAACAATCTGATTATAACCGGGAGTGCAAACAGTCAGTCCGATTTCGACCCCGGTCCGGGAGTGTATGGTTTTCCCGGTTTAAACAACGGGGCATATGTGGCAAAATTCGATACCTCCGGCAGCTTGGTATGGGCAAAAGTCTTTCCCGGCAACGGATCCGGAAAAGCTGTTGCATCAGATGATGTGGGAAACATTTACCTGGCTGGTGATTTCACAGGGTTGTCGTTTGACCTGGATCCGGGACCCGCGGCTAACACGGTTTCAAGCCAGGGCTGGTACGATGGTTTTATTGTAAAACTGAATCAGGCAGGCCAGTTTTTATGGGGAGGAACTACCGGAGGCTCCGGATACAACATTATGTCGGCTGTTAAAGTGCATAAAAATGGAAATATTTTCTTTTCAGGTACATTCAACGGTGATCACGACCTTGATCCGTTTTCGAATATACTTACTGTTAGCGACACTACAAACAACACGTTTCTGTGCAGGATAAGCCAGTGTGGTTACAGTTCACAAACAGTTGCCGTTTCCGGCTGTGATACGGCCTGGTACAATGGCATTCCGTTCACAAACAATGGTCCGCATTTTATTACCTATACCGATATTTCGGGATGTGACAGCACAACTATTCTGAATATAAGCATTCATCCCACCTATTACCAAACCATACCGGTAACAGGATGCGACAGTGTGGTGCTGAATGGTCAGGTTATCACTACTTCGGGCGGATACGTTTCAAATCTGAATTCCATAAACGGCTGCGACAGCATCGTTTATTACCCGATCACAGTTTATCCGTCGTACCAAAGTATAAATTCCCTAGCAGGATGCGACTCGGTAGCATATAACGGGCAGGTATATTTTGCATCATCACAACTGACATCGACTTACTCATCGGTTTATGGCTGCGACAGTATTCACATCACCGACATTACCGTACATCCGGGGATTGGATCGGTTCAGTATCTGACAGGATGCGACAGCCTGGATGTAAACGGACAGGTTTATACCGTATCAGGGTCTTATCAGCAAAACCTGGTATCGGTTAATAATTGCGACAGTACTGTTCAGTATCATGTCACTATTAACAATTCCACCTCGTCTGCCGCAAACGTAACAGGTTGTGATAGTATTACCATTAATGGTCAAACATATACATCTGGCGGAATCTACACTCAAATCTTAACCAATTCGGCAGGATGCGACAGTATTTTAACGCTGAATATTACCCTGAATAATTCCACATCATCTACGGTTACCATTTCGGGGTGCGATAGCATTTCATTTAATAGCCTGGTCTTTTACAACTCCGGATTTTACCAAATTGTAATAGTAAACAGTGCAGGGTGCGACAGCATCATCGGGTTAACAGCAATAATTTACAATTTAAACAGCTCCGTTACACAAAATGGAACAACCTTAACTGCAGCACCGGGCTACCTGTATCAGTGGGTCGATTGCAACGCTGGTTATAATCCCATACCCGGAGCAACCGGCAATACATTTACTGCCACGGCGAATGGAAACTACGCGGTAATTGTAAGTCTGGCCGGTTGTACCGACACATCAGCCTGCCATGTTATAACCACGGTTGGTAAAAACGAAGTTCATTATGCGACAGCATGGCTGCTATACCCGAATCCGGCAACAGGAGAGTTACAGCTAACGGTTCAGGATAACCGGAATAAATTTTACGTAACTATATACGATTATTCGGGCAAAATTATTTCGGAACACACTTTCGTGGATGAGAAATTTATAAGAATAGATATCAGCAACTATGTTAACGGGCACTATTCTTTGCGAATCTATCAGGACAATTTTTCGGAAGTCAGAAAGTTTGTCATACACAAATGAGCCGGGCTTAAGTTTGGCCAGATTAACGGTACTGGCTTTTCCGTTTACGTTGTCCTGCAAACACGTAATGTCTGAATTTGGACGATGAAATGGATAGCATGACAGATTATTTTCGGCACTACAAAATTTATTCTCTAACACCTCCTCACCCCGGGGCGCTTCGGCCCCGCCCCTGCTCTAAATTTATTTAAAAACAAAATGCGAAAGGTATTTAATCGGGTATAAGTGTTTAAAACGAATTTTTACAAACATGGAAATACGATAATAAAACCCGCTCGTAAAATCAGTTGCAGTTATCAGTGGAACAAATGTAAGATGTAACCAGGACAGGGGAAATAACGGAATGTGAAATGTTCGGATACAAGTAACAGAAATTTAATGCTGGAAGCCTATAACAATTTGCCTGTCCCGGGGTCTTCCTCCTCCCCACCGGGGCGCTGCGGCCCCACCCCTGCTGTAAATTTATTTAAAAACAAAATGCGAAAGGTGTTTAAGCGGGTATAAGTGTTTATAAAATATTTATGAAATCGTCCGTTACAGGAATGTTGCGTATTCTACAACTGTCTTTCAAAATAAAAATTTACAGATAAAAGAGATCTGCAATTTAAACAGTAGCAGAAAAGATAAGCACCGGAAAAACATATGCGACTTATTCTCTAATGCTATTTTTCAGTTGAAGTCATTCATAATAAAATCGTAAAAAGTTAAAGTTTGTTATTTTTCATTTCCATCTCTCAAATCACCATCTCATCCTAGATCATGCGGCAGATAGCTGTGTTACCGATGTTTAATATCCCCGTTACCGTACTTACATTCTGATCGTTCAGGTCGAGGTAGTGGCGTATGATTTTACGG
>CAZPKJ010000063.1:0-15154 GCA_964587075.1 uncultured Flavobacteriaceae bacterium
CCGGTTCGTGGATTTATATAGGTTCCCAGGGAATTGTTCAGGGAACGTACGAAACATTTGCAGAAGTTGCCCGGCAACACTTCGGTGGTTCGTTGCGCAATACGCTATCGGTAACCGGTGGCCTTGGCGGGATGGGTGGGGCACAGCCACTGGCAATAACCATGAATGAAGGTGTTTGCCTTGCGGCAGATGTTGAAGAATGGCGGATCCAAAAACGGATTGAAACAAAATATATCGATATCATTACCCACAGCATCGATGAAGGAATCGACCAGGCGCTTGAAGCAAAATCAAAAGGTGAGGCGGTATCTATTGGTGTGGTTTGTAATGTTATTGATTTGCTTGAACGGTTAATAGCAAGAGGGGTTGTACCCGATACGTTAACGGACCAAACATCGGCCCATGATGCGCTGGTGGGTTATTTCCCGCAGGGTCTGAATGTTGAACAGGCAAAAATACTTCGTGAATCGGATCCTGAGAAATATATTCGTATGAGTCTTGAGAGTATGGTAAAGCATACCAGCCTGATGATTGAATTACAAAAACGTGGTGCGGTTACTTTCGACTATGGAAATAATTTGCGGGGCCAGGCTTTCGCGATGGGATTAAAGAACGCGTTTGATTTCCCGGGATTTGTTCCGGCATATATCCGTCCGTTGTTTTGTGAAGGAAAAGGGCCATTTCGTTGGGCTGCGCTTTCAGGCGATCCGCAGGATATTTATGAAACTGATAAGCTGATTCTTGAATTGTTTCCCGACGACAAACCACTGGCAAGGTGGATCAAAATGGCACAGGAACGTATAGCTTTCCAGGGATTACCCGCACGCATCTGCTGGCTGGGACAGGGTGACCGGGAGAAAGCGGGTCTTGCTTTTAACAGGCTGGTGGCTGATGGAAAAGTAAAAGCTCCCATTGTAATTGGCCGCGATCATCTCGACACCGGTTCGGTGGCATCCCCCAACAGGGAAACCGAGGCCATGAAAGACGGCTCTGATGCCATTGCCGACTGGCCGGTGTTAAACGCACTGATTAATACCGCCGGTGGTGCGAGTTGGGTATCGTTACACCATGGAGGCGGAGTTGGTATTGGTTATTCCATTCATGCGGGAATGGTAATTGTTGCCGATGGCACTTCCGATGCTGAACGCCGCCTGAAGCGTGTTTTGCATAACGATCCTGCTATGGGAGTTATTCGTCATATGGATGCCGGTTATGATATTGCACTGGATACAGCCCGAAAACATCAGTTGGATTTACGCAAACGGCTTGAAAAATAAGCATTGTTATAAGATTAAGAATTAGGAATTAAGAATTAAAAATTATTTGCAGGACGGGTTTTTATTACGCCTTTAATGATCGGTTCAGTCTTTAAGACAAGATGTTAAATGACCTGATTTCTTTCTTCCCTTTTGACCATTATCCGTTTTCAGGCAATTTAATCTTTTATGTTTAATAATTTTGTGGAACAATCTTTGTAATCAGGATATAAAGGACCGTTATGAAAAGTATCTCTTTTAGGTTAGTTCTGGCTCTGGTATTATTTGCATCTGTTTTCAGTTCCTGTACCGACGACGACCCGGCTGATCCAAACATACCGGGAAGCGACCGTGATAAGTTTACAGGCAGTT
Organism: uncultured Flavobacteriaceae bacterium; assembly: GCA_964587075.1. Classification (GTDB taxonomy): domain Bacteria; phylum Bacteroidota; class Bacteroidia; order AKYH767-A; family OLB10; genus CAZPKJ01. The sequence continues at coordinate 1,629 of CAZPKJ010000063.1, forward strand.
GGCTTTGTCGCGAAACCCTTTCTGGCAGTTCACCGGTTACTTTTACCGTCAATATTCAGAAACATGGTGTCGATGATACCCTTTATGTATACAACTTCAATAATTTAGGTGCCCCATTTTACGCAATATGGCTGGTGTCGTCAAACAGTGTAACCATTCCGGCACAAACTATTACCCAAATTGATATTGCGGGTAGCGGTTTTTATACCAACGGTAAAATAAACCTGAATTATTCAAGCGATGGCGACTCTTATACGGCAGAGTGTACCCGGTAAAAGGTCCGGAGAAGAGGGTGTAAAGGACTATTCCTTATCAACCGGGAATTAAAAAATAGCAAGCACATCAATGCCGCCGGTAACTTTTTGATTGAGGGAAACATTTACCGTTGTTGAAAGAGGTAAATACACATCCACCCTCGAACCAAATTTAATGAATCCAAGTTCCGAACCCTGCCGGATGTTATCGCCCTCCTGCGGATAGCAAATAATGCGGTTGGCCAAGGCGCCGGCTACCTGTCGCAGCAGTATCTCCTTCCGGCTATCTTTTTTAATGACTACGGTGGTTCGTTCATTTTCGGTCGACGATTTGGGATGCCATGCAACGAGTTTTTTGCCCGGATGGAAACGAAGGTATTTGATGTTGCCACTGATTGGATACCAGTTGGCGTGAACATTTACCGGCGACATAAATATTGATACCTGAATGCGTTCATCCTTGAAGTATTCGTTCTCAAAAGTTTTTTCAATAGCTACTACTTTTCCGTCGGCGGGACAAATAACATAATCATCATTTCGCGACACACTTCTTTTTGGATAACGGAAAAATTGAAGTAACAGGATTAAAACTATAAACGATATTGTATATATTACCACGGATAACACTTCATACTTTGTAAGAAAAAAAAATACCAGAGTGTTTAATATGAGCAGTATCGTAAAAGTCCCGGTTAAAATGGAACGACCTTCTTTATGTATTTTCATGAATAATAATTGGATTCTAATGTAAATATAAAAAAAGAAGCCGGAATTTTCAATTTCCGGCTCCCTGATACCGATATCAGTAACCCACACGGGCTTTTATAGCTTTTTCTACTTTTTGAAGTGCAACAATGTATGCGGCAATCCTGAGTGATACATTATACTTTTTAGAGGTATCCCAAACATTGTCGAAGGCCTTTTTCATCCAGTTATCAGCCCGCTTGTTTATTTCCTCCTCACGGTAGTAGTAACCTGTACGGTTTTGCACCCATTCAAAATATGAAACGGTTACACCACCACCATTAGCCAGCACATCAGGGATTACAAGAATTCCTTTTTTATTCAGTATTTCGTCGGCTCGTGAGGTGGTAGGGCCATTGGCACCTTCAACAATCAGTTTTGCCTTAATTTTATTAGCATTGGTTATGGCACGTATCTGGTTTTCCATGGCACACGGTGCGAGCACATCTGTTTTCAGTGTCAGTAAATCCTCACTTTTTATCAATTCACCTCCCTTAAATCCCTTCAAGGTACCCTTGTTTTTATCGCGGTATGCAATCGCTTTTTTAATATCAATCCCATTAGCATTGTAATAGGCTGCCGTGTGGTCAGAGATACCAATTACTTTCACACCGGCATTAACAAAGTGCTGTGCAGTAATTGACCCCACATTACCAAATCCCTGCACCACGGCAGTTGATTTGGAAGGATCCATATTCAGTTTTATCATGGCTTCGAGTGCCGAAACAACAACTCCTCTGCCTGTTGCTTCAACCCGTCCAAGAGAACCACCTAAAAACAATGGCTTTCCTGTAACAATACCCGGAGTAAAGCCACCTTTAATCTTAGAATATTCATCAACGATCCACGCCATTTCCTGAGGACCCGTATTCATGTCCGGAGCAGGTATATCCTTATCAACCCCAAAAATATCCGACATTGCCGCAGTGTATGCTCTTGTTAAACGCTCCAGTTCGCTACGCGACATGGTACGCGGGTCGCAGGTAATTCCCCCTTTGGCACCGCCATATGGGATACCGGCAATGGCACACTTGAATGTCATCCAGGCAGCAAGCGCTTTTATTTCCTCCGGGTTAACATCCATTGAATAGCGGATTCCGCCCTTTGACGGTCCGAGTGCGGTGCTGTGAACAATACGATAACCTTCAAAAACTTTGATTTTTCCATTGTCCATCTTTACCGGCAGGCTTACCAGTATTTGACGCGACGGACTTTTCATGATCTGGTATACATCCTCGTCGAGTTTAATGATTCTGGCAGCCTCATCTAACCGTTCAATCATGGCTTCAAACGGATTCGTAGTATCAGTGGCAGAGCCGCCCTTTTTAATAATTTTTAATGTAGGCATGAATTATTTGATTAAAACAGGGTGCGAAATTAGGGATTTTTAATATGGTAAGGTCTTTCCGATCCTATTTTTTTGTATTGATATTCAATTTATTAGTATGGATAAAGGTTCCTCAGTTCGATCCATTAACACACTGTTAAACATGCCTTTTGTAACCAGTTCTAAACTTAAAAACACTACTTTTAAGGCTGAAACTTATAAATATTGTCACATGAGAGTCGTTTTGATTTGTTTGATTTTGATATTCCCATTTATGGGTCTGAGCCAGCAAGGTTTTGAAATATGCCGAGATAAAAAGCACCAGCATCACAGAGGCATCGAAAAAACAGCTTTGGCAACCGATTACCGGGTAAGTCATATCAATCTGCATATCGATAGCATTCTCTTTGGATCTCAACAGTTGTTTGGCAGAGCAGGGGTAACCATGGTAGGTGACCCGGCCTCTTTTACAAGTGCATCTCTTGATTTGCTCGGATTTACAATTGATTCGGTTTTTGCTGCCGGATATTCGGTTGTGCACAGTTACAACGATACGGTATTAACCATGCAGTTTTCGCCCGCCGTTCCTCAAGGTGATTCGCTGGAAGTTTGGGTGCATTATCACGGCACTCCGGCACAGGATGCTTCAGGATGGGGAGGTTTTTATTTTAGCGGCACCTACGCCTTTAATCTGGGTGTTGGTTTTGCTGCCGATCCTCACAATTACGGAAGAGCGTGGTTTCCGTGTGTCGATAATTTCACATCACGGAACACCTACGATTTTCATATAACCACTGCCGGTACCTCGAAAGCGTTTTGTAATGGAATCCTGCAGTCGTCTGTTACCAACCCTGACGGTACCATCACCTGGCATTGGAAACAGAATCAAACCATTCCATCTTACCTGGCCAGTATGGCGGTTGCACCATACTACACGCTCGACCGAACTTCCAATGGGATTCCGGTTCAATGGGCCGCCATGCCAATAGATACCAACGCGGTGTTACTGACATTTTCGAATCTCGATACGACTGTGGCGGCTTTTATAGACACCTACGGTCCATATCCTTTCGATAAGATAGGCTATTGCCTTGTCCCATTCAATTCAGGAGCTATGGAACATGCAGCGAGTATTCACATTGGAAGGGCCTTCGTTAACGGCTCACAAACATATGCTACATTGTGGGCTCATGAACTTTCACATATGTGGTGGGGCGATAAGGTTACCTGCGAAACCGCTGAAGACATGTGGCTGAATGAGGGTTTTGCTTCCTATAATGAAGCTTTTTATACAAAAATTGTAAGTGGCGAAAATGCTTACCGCGACTGGATTCGAACCAACCACAGGAAAGTGCTGCAATTTGCACATACACCTGCGCAGGATGGCAGTTATCTTACGCTGAACAGTATCCCGCATGCATACACGTACGGGTATCATGTGTATCAGAAAGGAGCCAATATTGTACATACCCTGCGAAATTATATGGGCGATCAATCATTTAAAAGCGGATGCCAGGCGTATATGGCCAACCGCGCATATAACCACGCAAGCAGCGCCGATCTGCGCGATGAACTCACCGCAGGATCGGGCATTGACATGACCCGGTTTTTCGACGACTGGGTTTTTACCCCCGGGTTTCCGCATTTTTCAATCGATTCGGTTGTATACGTACCGGGAGGTCTTGACCATTATTTTATTTACACCCGGCAGCGCAGTAAAGGAAATGGTAATCATTTGTATGAAATGCCTGTTGAAATTAATTTTACCGATGGTATTACCGACACAACCGTTAGAGTGGTTATTGATTCGGTCACAAACATGTTTCACATTCCGTTGTATTACGCGCCTACCTGGGTGGTACTCGACCGTTTTGGAAAGGTTAGCGATGCAAGGGTAGCCAATGAAAAAACCATATTAACCACCGGAAACCACCTCATCGCCGAAACGGGCGTTACACTAAATGTAACTACTGTGAGTACGCCGCCAAGCCTGGTACGGGTGGAGCATCATTTTGTAGCACCTGATCCGTTTCAGAGTTCAAATCCCGGAATACGTTTATCCGATTACCGTTACTGGAAAATTGATGGTATGACAGAGCCCGGATTTCTTACAAAGGGTACATTCGTATACGACGGATCGGTTAGTGTTACCACAGGTTATCTCGATAACACATTCATAACGGGAACCGAAGATAGTTTGATATTGCTGTTCCGGACCGGGCCTGGCAGCGACTGGAACATGGTAACCTCTTTTACCAGGAATACAGGTCCTTCGCTAACCGATAAAAAGGGCAGCATAACGGTAGATACATTACTCCTGGGTGAGTATACACTGGGATATTATGATTATACGGTTGGAATCAATAACATGGAACCGGTTAATACAGGATTAATCAGTGTTTCACCGAATCCTTCACGTGATACATTTTTATTTTCTTTCAGTAAACCCTTATCTCACGAAAGTGAATTGAAAATTATTGACATGGGCGGCAGACTGGTTTATGAATCCACAATTAACAGAGGAGAAATTTCGGCTACCTGGAATTGCTTACATATCCCTTCGGGTGTTTATTATGCCCTGTTGCAGGAAAAAGGTAAAAGAAAGGCCAGCGTAAAAATTTTAGTAAACAGGTAACAATATACTATTCATTTACCAGTACCGGTTCTTTCATAAATGTTCGACCCAGCAAATCGTAACTATTTCCCTTTGTGAGAATATGAACGCGAAGGTTTTCAATGGTTATAGGTGAACCTTCCTGCAGTTCCGCGATGTTTGAATGTTGAATCTCATGTCCATCAACAATAGTTACAAGTTTTGAACCCACTACTTCCAGGTAACGGCCCTGACGGATCAAAACTCCCGTATCCTCTCCCAGGCCAATTCCAATGCAACTGGGATTGGCTGCCACTGCCTGGGCTACCCTGCCAAAACGGCCCCGTTTATCGAAATGCGAATCAATAATCACATTTTTGATAAATCCCAGTCCGGTAGTAATTTTTACTTCTCCTTTTAAAAGTGCCGATGAACTGCTTCCCTGGTAAATCATGGTATTGGGCATGGCCATGGCTCCGGCACTGGTACCAGCAATGATGAATTTTTCATGCATATAACGATGGTGAAGCGTTTCGAGAATTTCAGTCCCCCCAAAAATGGTGCTTAACCTAAGCTGGTTTCCACCGGTAAACATGACACCATCGCAACTTTTAATACGATCAATGAATTCAGGGTTTTTGGTATCCTCACGGTTGCGGATATGCATTAATTTCACATGGTGATCGCCAAGTTTTGCAAAAGCCTGAATGTACGCATCGCCCACTTCTTCAGGAATGGAAGAAGCACTGGTAATCACTTCAATCTTAGATTCCTTATGGCCTTTTATTTCATTCAGAATCCTGCTTAAGATCTGAAGTTCAAAAAAGTTCAGGTTATTTTTTTGTTCATCATTGGGTTCCGACTCCGAACCTTTATCCTCATTACCTCCAATTGCAATCAGTTTTCCAACAGGAATTTCCATATGTGTCGCTTTACATGAGCCTGTTCCGGTTTTAATTCGCATATTATTCAAACACGAGGTTCCGGTAATTTGAGCTCACAGCGCACAAAATTAGAATTATCCTTGTTAAATGGCGTTTTAAATGCAGGGTATTTTCAATAATGCGTTGTTATTATCTTATTCAAATTATTGATTTATAGGATTGTTGCCATCGATTTTTTTGCCTTTCGGCGACAGATACTTCAACTGCAACCCAGACTGGTACCACAATTCAGGCATTTATAACATGATCCCGAGCGGATGGTGAGATGGCCACAGGTAGGGCAGGAGGGTGAGTCGCCCATAGAATTTTCAATGTATTGTTGGGCAGGATCGTGAGATGTATTATCGTGCTTCTGGGTGATTTGATGTGTAGAAGGCACTGTTTCCTTTTTGGGCCCGGCTTTCGCGGATAAATTGATGGGAGGTACATGTGCCAGGTCGGTTCTTCCAAGGTATTCCAGTGCAAGTAGCCGGAAAATATAATCGATTACCGATGTTGACGATTTGATATTCGGATGATCGACCCCGCCCGAAGGATCAAACCGTGTGAATACAAATTTCTCAACATACTCCTCAAGCGGAACACCATACTGAAGGCCAATAGAAACCGCAATAGCAAAACAATTCAACAGCGAGCGGAACGCTGCTCCTTCTTTATGCATATCTACAAAAATTTCACCGAGGGTACCATCGTCATATTCACCCGTCCTTACAAATATGGTATGACCTCCTATTTTTGATTTTTGAGTGAATCCAAGCCGGCGCCCGGGGAGCATTTTCCGGTGAACAATACTGGAAAGTTGCCTTTTGAAAGTTGTGTCGGCCGAAACCTGTATAATTTTTTTGGCGGCTTCCAGTACTTCATCGGCCGACAGATCACTGCCATTTGAATCTGTGTCGCGTGCCGATCTGTTTGAAAGTGGTTGCGACAGTTTACTGCCATCCCGGTACAACGCATTCGATTTAAGTCCGAGTTTCCATGAAAGATGGTAACAGTTTTTCACCTCATCTACGCTGGCCTCATTAGGAAGGTTTATGGTTTTGGAAATGGCGCCCGATAAAAAAGGCTGAACGGCAGCCATCATTCGGATATGCCCTTCGGGTTTAATATATCTTTCACCGGTGGCCCCGCATTTATTGGCACAATCAAATATTGGAAGATGATCGGGATCTAAATGTGGTGCCCCTTCAATGGTCATGCTGCCACAAATAAAATGGTTGGCTTCATCAATTTGCGATTCGGTGAAACCCATCGCGCCAAGCATATCGAATGTAAAAGAATTATACACATCAGGTGCAAAACCTACTCGTTTCATGCATTCGGTTCCCAATGTCCAACGATTAAATAAAAACCTGATATCAAAGGCAGAAGCTGCTCCTTTGTCAAGTACCGCAATATCGTCGGTACTGAACCCTTTTGCCAAGAGAGTTTCATGGTTGATATAAGGAGCTCCGCCAAACGACGCGCTGCCTGACATATATTTAATCATGTCATCAATCTGCGCGTCAGAATATCCAAGGTTGACAAGAGCAGCCCGGACACTTTTATTTACAATTCTGAAATAACCCCCGCCCGATAATTTTTTAAATTTAACCAGGGCAAAATCCGGTTCCACACCGGTAGTATCGCAATCCATAAGAAGGCCAATGGTGCCTGTAGGTGCAATACACGATACCTGGGCATTTCGAAATCCGGATTTCACTCCAGCTTTCAAGGCGCTGTCCCAGGCATTACATGCGGATTTAAGCAGGTAGTCGGGACAAAACGATGGGTTGATTGAAACAGGCTTTACCTCGAGTTGTTCAAATGCATCATCGGTATGATAAGCTGCGTACCGGTGGTTTCGGATAACGCGTAACATTGATTTTTTATTTTTTTCATACTGTTCAAATGACCCCAGTACTTCAGCCATTTCAGCTGATGTCGTATAGGCTGTGCCAGTTATGATGGCTGTAACAGCAGCTGAAATATTACGAGCTTCTTCGCTGTTATAAGGAAGTCCTGAGGTCATCAATACCGATCCAAGATTTGCAAAACCCAATCCCAGCGTACGATAATCATATGAGAGCCTTGCTACTTCTTTGGATGGGTACTGCGCCATCAATACTGATATTTCAAGAACAATGGTCCACAACCGCGAAGCATGTTCAAGTCCCCGTACATCAAAAGTTTTGGTGCCCGCATCAAAGAATTTACCAAGATTCAGAGATGCGAGATTACATGCAGTATTGTCGATGAACATATATTCCGAACAGGGATTCGATGCATTAATCCTTCCGCCTTCGGGACAGGTATGCCATTCGTTTATCGTAGTGTCGAACTGAACACCCGGGTCGGCGCAGTGCCATGCAGCTGATGCAATGTCGTCCCATAATTTTTGTGCAGGCACGGTTTTAACCGTATCGCCGGTGGTGCGTGCTTTTAGGTTCCAGTTTTCTGATTTATGCAAGGCTTCAAAAAAGCTATTTGGAATTCGTACCGAATTGTTGGAATTCTGTCCCGAAACAGTCTGATAAGCTTCACCCTCATAATCTGCAGGATAACCTGCGGCAATCAATGCCGCGACTTTTTTTTCCTCATCTGCTTTCCATTTAATAAAATCTTCTACCTCCGGGTGGTCGATATCAAGGCAGACCATTTTTGCCGCTCTTCGGGTTGTTCCACCCGATTTAATGGCACCTGCGGCTCTGTCGCCGATTTTAAGAAACGACATTAGTCCGGAAGACCGGCCTCCACCTGCTAATTCCTCATGGACACCCCTTATTTTCGAGAAATTGGTACCGCTTCCGCTACCATACTTGAATATACGGGCCTCGCGTACCCATAAGTCCATGATGCCTCCCTCATTCACCAGGTCATCATCCACCGAAAGAATGAAACAGGCATGTGGCTGGGGCCTCTCAAAAGCTGATGATGCTTTTTTGATTTTATTTGAACCGGGGTCCACATAATAATGTCCCTGCGACGGACCTTTGATTCCGTATGAGTGAAACAATCCGGTGTTGAACCATTGTGGCGAATTGGGAGCAGCCATCTGCGAAAGCAGCATAAAAACCAGTTCATCATAAAATGCCTTGCTGTCGGTTTCGTTGTTAAAATATTTATATTTGAGTCCCCAGTGCTGCCAGCATGATACCATGCGGTGAACTACCTGTTTAATGGAATTTTCGCCCGAATTACCAGTAACGCCGGTTTTTCTGAAATATTTTTGTGCCAGTATATCCGTGGCAACCTGCGACCATCCTGTTGGAACCTCAACATCATCCATTCGGAATACCTCATCACCCGCAGGATTTCGGATTACAGACGAGCGTTTTTCATACTGGAAATAAGTGTAAGGATCCTGGTTGGGTTTGGTGTAAAACCTGGTTATTTTCAGTCCTTTGTTTTTTGTAGTGCTGGCTTTCATTTCGGCATCAGATTAGTTTTTATAAGATTTTTCAAAGTAAATAACGCAGGATGATTGGTTTTTATGATAATTATCATCAGGGCTGTCATTGTTTTAAACAACCATGGTTGAAAATGGATTGATAAAAAACCTTTTATTTTAAGAAAATGTGCATTATGGCAACTATATTATGCCAACCGGGTCAAATGTTTCCCTTTATTTGGGATATTGGAAAACTATTGCTATTTTCAGCAACTTATAATCTCTTATTTTATTTATGAAAATTATTGATATCAGGGCTATGCGGGGCCCCAATTACTGGTCAATCCGGCGTCACAAATTAATTGTTATGAAGCTTGACCTTGAGGACCTCGAAGAACGCCCGACCAACCTGATCCCGGGTTTTTTAGAACGCCTTTCGGCTATGTTTCCAACCATGTATGAGCACCGTTGTTCTGAGAACCATGCGGGCGGGTTTTTTGAACGTGTGAATGAAGGAACCTGGATGGGCCATGTTATTGAACATATTGCTCTTGAAATACAAACCCTGGCAGGTATGGATTGTGGCTTTGGCCGCACCCGGGGTACCGGGGAACCTGGGATATATAATGTTGTTTTCTCTTATACTGAAGAAAAGGTTGGCATATACGCAGCCAGGTCGGCGGTGCGAATTGCTGAAGCCCTGGTAGCAGGTGATGTATACCTCCTGGATGACGATATTCAAACCATGCGTGAAATAAGGGAAGACGAACGATTGGGTCCGTCTACAGGATCTATTGTTGAAGAAGCGCAGATGAGAGGGATTCCCTGGATACGCCTTAACAGGCACTCTCTGGTGATGCTGGGTTATGGAGTCAATCAAAAACGTATACAGGCAACCGTTACAAGCCAGACAAGCAGTATTGCTGTTGAAATTGCCTGCGACAAAGAAGATACCAAAAATCTGCTTGAAGCGTCGAATATACCGGTTCCAAGAGGAAGAATTGTTTACGATGAGGAAGATTTAAAAAAGGCGCTGGACTCTATCGGATTTCCGGTGGTGATAAAACCTATCAGCGGAAATCACGGAAGGGGAGCAACTATTAATATTAAGGAATGGAATGAAGCCGCTGAAGCACTCGTACTTGCAAAACGTGTATCCCGTGCCGTTATCGTTGAAAAATTTGTGACTGGTCTCGACCATCGGGTTTTAATAATTAATTATAAATATGTGGCTGCTGCACGCAGAACCCCGGCCATGGTAACGGGCGACGGAAAGAAAACCGTTCAGCAGCTCATCGACAAGGTTAACAGCGATCCACGACGCGGTTATGGCCATGAAAATGTTCTCACTGCCATTAAAGTGGATGAAGCTACTTTAAATATATTAGAGGAGAAAAAAATATCACTGGATGATGTTTTACCAAAAGGAGAAGAATTGTATTTAAAAGCTACGGCAAATTTAAGTACTGGTGGTACATCAACAGATGTAACCGATCAGGTTCATCCTTATAATATTTTTATGTGTGAACGGATTGCAAGAATTATCGGCCTCGATATATGTGGTATTGATATTATGACTGACGATATTGGCAAACCGGTTGAAGACACGGGCGGAGCCGTACTGGAAGTAAATGCCGCACCTGGTTTCAGAATGCATATAGCACCCACCGAGGGTTTGCCACGAAATGTAGCTGAGCCTGTAATTGATATGCTTTATCCTCCCGGATCAAACGCGCGGATTCCAATTGTAGCTGTTACAGGTACGAATGGAAAAACCACAACTACCCGGCTTATTGCCCACATGGCTAAAACCGCGGGTTATAAAGTGGGATTTACTACCACTGATGGAATATACATACAAAATCAGATGGTACAGAAAGGTGATTGTACCGGCCCCGTCAGCACGGAATTTGTTTTAAAAGACCCAACCGTTGATTTTGCCGTACTTGAATGTGCCAGGGGTGGTATACTTCGTGCAGGTTTGGGTTTTCATACTTGTGACATTGGTATAGTGACCAATGTTGCCGCCGACCATTTGGGTTTGCGTGATATTAATACGCTTGAAGATATGGCACGGGTAAAGGGTGTTGTGCCGGAAAGTGTGATGGAATCGGGTTATGTAATCCTGAATGCTGATGACGAACTGGTGGCTAAAATGGCACACAGTGTTAAGGGCAGGGTAGCCTACTTCAGTTTGAACGAAAACAACCCTTTAATCAAAAAGCATTGTAATAACGGTGGACTTGCCGCCATCGCCGAAGATGGCTATGTTACCATATTAAAAGGCAACTGGAAAATCAGAGTCGATAAAATTGTAAGTATTCCTCTTACCTTTTCAGGGAAGGCTATATTTATGATTCAAAATATTTTACCAGCCATACTTACCGGATTTATCAGGAATTTTAAGATGGAAGACATTCGGCTGGCACTGGAAACATTTATTCCTTCACCCGTTCAAACACCAGGACGAATGAATATGTTCCAGTTCAAAAACTTTACGGTAATGGTTGATTACGCTCATAACCCCGCCGGGTTCCAGGCCATAGCACGGTTTCTTGAAAAAATTGAGGCCAGGCCCAAAGTTGGTGTAATTGCCGGAGTTGGCGACCGGCGCGATGAGGATATACTGGCACTTGGGTCATTGTCGGCACAAATGTTCGACGAAATTGTAGTACGACAGGATAGAAACCTTCGCGGCCGCTCGGAACAGGAAATTATTGACCTCATGCTAAAAGGTATCCACGAGGTAGATGCTTCAAAGAATGTTAAAGTAATACCAACCGAAAAAGAGGCCATTGATTTTGTGATGAAACACGCCAGAAAAGGATCTTTTATTATAATTTGCAGCGATGTAGTACCCGATGCCCTCGAACAGATCATGAAATATAAGGAAGAAGAAGATAAATTTGAGATTCTTCTTGAGGATATTCCTAATTTACATGCATAGAGAATCACACACTTCCCCATGTCGAAATTTCAACCGGTAAAATTTCGCGATGTTGAAGATTTGCTTGCATTCATCCCTGATGATGAAAAGGAAATAACTTTTATTTTAAGGCAACTCATTTTTGATTCAATCCCGCATGTTAAAGAAAAGCTATCCTATAATGTGCCATTCTATTATGGTAACAGGCGAATTTGTTTTATATGGCCCGGATCGGTACCATGGGGTAAAACAAAACCCGGCGTAGAGTTTGGTTTTACAAAAGGCTACCTGCTTTCGGATGATACCGGGTATTTAGAGAAAGGAAACCGTAAAGAAGTTTACATCAAAACGTTTTATCATCCATCCGAAATAGATCCTGCCATTATTAAGATGCTGCTTTTTGAGGCTTCTCAAATTGACCTTCGGCAACGGTAAACCAATCCGGTGAATCCTGATGTAATAAATAAACCATAATAGATTTTTTAGTTATTTCACGTTTTCATATAACTTCCAGGTAACACTATTCGGTTTCATTTATCAGCCATTCGCGGAAGAATTAACACCATTCGCCAAAATTCTGAAGGCTTTTCATGGAATAATAATTGACAAAAGTTCAATCCTGGCGTAACTTTTAGTCCATACTAACCACAATATTTTAATATTTTTTTAACCTAACGCTAAAACCATTACCATGAAACATTTCTCTACCAAAGGGATTGTTGCAGCCGTTTATTTCGGAGTTATTTCTCTGATAACTGGTGCAACAATAAGTAGTTCATTTGCCCAATCGTGTACTGCACCTGCTTACAACCTCGACCAGGGCCGCAACGGCAATGCATCAAGTCCTGTTAATCCGGTTGCCTGGGTTAACGGTAATCTCAATGCAAGCCAGTCGCATTTTGTTGAAGGTTATTCGGTACCCTATCGCGCCATTATTTCAAACCTCGTTGCAGGTGAATGTTACTGTATTCAAATTGAATGGGATATCAGGCACAGCAGTGTGAACGCACTCGATTATATTACAGCTTATCCGAATTGCACCAATACCTTGATGGATGATCCGTCGCACCTGGGATCGTTTCAACATGGTCCAGAGTGTGTTGATCCGCTGGTTGGAACCAGTTTATCGGGACCGGCTACAAGTACATTTCCTATTCCAGCCCCAACTAATAATATAATGGCACTTGGGAACATGCAGCCCCTAACCAGCTTTAATTCACATCCGGCCAATGAGCGTGTGTTCACCATGTGGAACGGGACACTTTCTTCGGCCAGTTATAATCTACAGGGTAGTCTTATTGCTTCTCAAAGTGCCACCAGTATAAATGTTTGTTTCACGGCCACCGGCACAACGGCTGTTTTAGCCTG
>CAZPKJ010000064.1:0-4262 GCA_964587075.1 uncultured Flavobacteriaceae bacterium
CCATCCAAGCATTAATATTTTCGGTTTTCTTTTTGCCATAGGGTTGTTTTCGATGCCGATGAAAGGGCGTGACCACCGATTACAAAAATAATCACATCTTTGTGCAATATACGGAACATTCCAGAATCATGGCCCTGCGAAAGGCTCCGGGACTAAATTTAATTTTAAAGCCGGGTCCGTTATTTTGATACCACGCGCCATGGAACCTGCCGAATAAATATGGATACAGCAACCACTACGCTCCAAAACAAGAATTTTCCAGGTGAAGTAAAACATTACAACACGAATGGAAACAAGCTTGTTTTCGAAACCGATAAAACACTGCTGGAGGTTACCATCGTTACCGGAAGTATAATACGGTTTAGGTTTAACCAGGAATATTTTGCCCCTGATTTCTCCTATGCCATTGATCCTGGTTTTGAACCGGGTCATGAACAATTTGAAGTGGTTGAATCGGAAACCCAATATATCATAACCACCTCTGCTGTTAAAATTTTCATCGACCGTACCGATTTAAAAAATTATATCGAGGATCTGCATGGCAACCTGATTTTACGCGACGAAAACGGTTATCACTGGGAACCCAATGCCGGCTTTGGAGGAAACTATGTTTATTGCAGTAAGCACATTCAGCCGGATGAATGTTTTTATGGCCTGGGTGATAAAGCATGTGACCTGAACCTGAGGGGAAAGCGGTTCCTTAACTGGGGAACCGACACCTATGGCTTTGCCAAAGAGCAGGATCCGCTGTACCGTAACATACCGTTTTATTTTGGACTTCATAATGGTATAGCGTATGGATTATTTTTCGATAACAGTTTTCAAACTTTTTTCGATTTTGGTTATGAAAACAGTTCCATAGCCAGCTTTTGGGCCGAAGGAGGTGAAATGAATTATTACTTCATGGCAGGTCCAGCCCTGCTTGATGTGGCCCGGAACTACACCCTGTTAACCGGTCGTCCCCCCTTACCTCCGCTGTGGGCACTGGGTTATCACCAGAGTAAATGGAGCTACTTCCCCGACCAAACGGTAAAGTCTGTTGCCGCTGAATTCCGGAAAAGAAAAATTCCCTGCGACGTGATTCACCTCGACATCGACTATATGGATGGATTCAGGTGTTTCACCTGGGATCGCGAACGTTTCCCGGATCCCCCGAAACTGGTTGACCATCTGCGTAAGCATGGCTTTGAAACCGTGGTCATACTTGACCCAGGGATAAAAATTGACAAGGATTATAAAATATATGCCGAAGCCTTTGAAAAGGGATACTTCTGCAAACGGCAGGACGGTGATCTGTTTAAAGGTAAGGTGTGGCCGGGCGATTGCCATTTCCCCGATTTCACAAACCCTCAGGTACGTGACTGGTGGGCCGGGCTGATTGAAGTTTATACCCGGGACGGGATTCATGGTATTTGGAACGATATGAATGAACCCGCGGTGTTTGAAATTGGTACTTTCCCCGATGATGTACGACATCATTACGACGGACTCGACGTAAGCCACCGCCGCGGACATAATGTGTACGGCATGCAAATGGCCCGTGCGAGCCGCGAAGGTCTCGAAAAGCAGCTTGACGGGAAACGGGTATTTGTGTTAACCCGGTCGGGTTATGCAGGGACTCAGCGGTTTGCTGCGGTGTGGACGGGCGACAACATTGCCAGCTGGGAGCATTTGTGGTTAGCCAACATGCAGTGTCAGCGGCTGAGCATTTCGGGAATTTCCTTTTGCGGAAGCGACATAGGCGGATTTATCGGACCACCCGACGGCGAGTTGTTTGTAAGGTATATGCAGCTGGCGATATTTCATCCTTTCTTCAGGGGGCACTCCTCCAACGATCATGGCAACAAGGAGCCCTGGATGTTTGGCGAAACCTATGAATCCATCATTTGTGAAATGATTGAACTGCGGTATCGGTTCCTGCCTTATATTTATTCGGCTTTTTATCAGTATTCAACCTATGGTACACCCATGATAAGGCCTCTGTCGTTTATTTCGCAACACGAACAGGAAACATTACTCCGCATGGATGAATTTGGGTTCGGCGACCATCTGCTCATTTGTCCCGTAAAGGAGCCGGGAATTGCCGCCCGCAAGATGTATCTGCCATCGGGTATCTGGTTCAACTACTGGAACGACAAAAAAGTAAGGGGCGGGTACGAAATTACCGTTGATGCGCCACTGAACCGGTTTCCATTTTTTGTGAGGTCAGGCGCCGTTGTTCCGAATTTTCCTGTAATTCAAAACACCAGGGAACGGGTCGATGAACTGATCCTTCACATTTATTATTCCGAATCACGAATGACCAGTGTGGTTTATACTGACGATTTTGAAAGCACCCGATACCGCGACGGGGAATTTGTTGTATTTAAATTTACAGTATTCGGCAACCGGCGGCAGTTGCGTATCATCTGCGAAAGCGAAGGAAATTATAAACCGGTTTACAAATCCTATAAAATTATTATTCACGGCCTCCCATTCAGTGCCAAAGGTGCCGAGGCCGATGGAAAAGTAACCAAGTTAAAACCGCGACCCGGAACAAAAGAAATCAGCCTGCAAACCAAAACACTTTTTAAGCGGCTCAGGATTTTTCACTGAGCCCCGAAAATATCAGGTGTGCCGCCCTCTCCGAGGCTCCCGGTCCGCCCAGTTTTTCGCGCAGCAACCGGTAGTTTTCGAAAAGGGTCGCCCGGGTGTTGTCATCGTCCAGTATCCTGCGCAGTTCCCTGACTAAATTTTTTTCATTCAGCGCATCCTGAATCAGTTCAGTTACCACGGGTTCGTCCATGATCAGGTTCACGAGCGAAATATATTTCACTTTGATGAGTTTGCGGGCAATATGGTATGAGATGAGATTTCCTTTGTAACAAACCACTTCGGGTACATTGAAAAGGGCCGTTTCCAGGGTTGCGGTTCCCGAAGTAACCAATGCTGCCGAAGCCGATTCGAGCAAATCGTAGGTGGCTCCAATTACCAGACGGGCATTATGCATTGAAATCATGGGTTCATAAAAAGAGGGGTCAACCGAAGGTGCACCGGCCACGGCAATATCATACTCATGAAAATGTTTTGCCGCCGACAACATCAATGGCAACATAGTACTTATTTCCTGTTTGCGGCTTCCTGGCAGCAGGGCAATAACCGGTTTTTTGCCAGGCAATGGTTTCGCTTTCGCGGATGATTGGTACTTCCGGTTGTTGACGGCATCAAGTAACGGGTGACCAACAAACGCCACCTCATAGCCGAACCGGTGGTAGAATTCCTTTTCAAAAGGAAGGATTACCAGCATCTGGTGCACATACTTGCCGATGGTATGTACTCTGGATTGTTTCCAGGCCCATATCTGCGGCGATATGTAGTAATTGACCCGGTAACCCTGCTCAAAGGCAAATCGTGCAATACGGAGATTAAAACCGGGGTAATCGACCAGTATAACGGTATCGGGCCGAAAGCCGGCCAGATCGCGTTTACAGAATTCAATATTTCGCAGAATGGTTTTCAGGTTGGTAACTACTTCAACGAAACCCATAAATGCCAGATCGCGGTAATGTTTTACCACATGGGCACCCGCTTGCTGCATCAGGTCGCCACCCCAGGCCCTGATATCGGCTTCGGGGTCGAGCAGGTGTAACTGCCTGATAAGATTCGCCGCATGGAGGTCGCCTGAGGCTTCACCGGCTATGATATAATATTTCACCCGGGTAATACGGTTTTAGGAGAGATAGTAAAAGAAATAGGAAATCCCTACCACAAAAGTGACCAGCAGAATTCCTCTTCCGGTATATTCATAATAGGTTTTAAGCATGAAGTATCTGAACGGGAAAACGTTCAGGAAAATGGCAATCACCTGGATGGTGCTTTCCCTGAAAACAATACGTCCGTCGAAGAAGAGTTTGCCGATTACCACGTTGAGGTAGTGCAATAAGAAGTAACCGGCAATTATCACAACTATGGCAATCAGGATCCCGGTAATCATTGAATTCTTTTTAAACATGCCATTTAATTTTATTGAGGTGCTGAAAAGCGTGATGCGCGGTAAAATCAAACAAAACAGGAACCACCGATACGTATCCGTTTTTGAGTGCCCATTCGTCGGTATCGTCACCTTTATCATAGTTTATAAACTTGCCGGTAAGCCAGTAATAGGTCCGGTAGCGCGGATCGATCCGTTCATCGAATTCCTCCTCCCATTTGGCAAGTGCCTGCCTGCAAATTTTAATGCCCTTGATTTTTTTTAAGGGTAACGCCGGGATATTAACATTAAG
>CAZPKJ010000064.1:4272-15154 GCA_964587075.1 uncultured Flavobacteriaceae bacterium
GTTTGCCCGGGTAAGCCGGTTTTAAGAATGTTACCGGCAACAATTCTGGCAAAATGGATGCCGGCGCTAAAATCGGCATCAAGGTTATAATCATTCAGTGAAAAACCTATGGAAGGAATTCCTTCTATAGCACCTTCCATGGCCGCCGACATGGTTCCCGAATAAATCACATTAATGGATGAATTGGAACCGTGATTGATCCCGGATACACACAGGTCGGGTTTACGGTGAAGGACCTTGTTTACTGCAAGTTTTACACAATCAACGGGTGTTCCCGAGCACTGGTATCCTAAAAACTCACCATGTACTTCTATTTTATCGAGACGCAACGGTTTGCCAATGGTAATGGCGTGACCCATGCCCGACTGGGGACTATCGGGAGCAACCACCACCACATCACCCAGCGTTTTCATTGCTTCAACCAGCGATCTCAGACCTGGGGCCGTAATGCCATCGTCGTTGGTGACCAGTATAACAGGTTTATCTTTCTTTTTCCCTGTAGCAGTTTTCCGCTTAAGCGCCATTCGGCAAAAGTAGTGTAAATTCCACAGGTGAAAGATGAACCAGGACGGGATTGCCTGTATGAAAAAGCCTGTCACCGTTAACGGGACAGGCTTCAACCTTAAATAAAACACTACAATAACCTAATTACTGTACTTTGACTTCGCGGGGAGCCTTTGGTTTAGCCTCCTCTTTTTTAGGAAGGGTGACCCGCATCAGGCCATCTTCATAGCTGGCATTAATTTTATCGGCGTCGACCATTTCAGGTAGGGTGAATGTACGGGTGAATGAACTGTAGGTAAATTCCTTGCGGGTATACTTTTCACCCGACGTTCCCGATTCGGTTTTCTTTTCACTGCTGATGGTAAGCATGTCGTTATCAATGCTGATTTTAAAGTCCTCCTTCTTCAGGCCGGGAGCTGCCAGCTCCAGCTTGAAATTTTCATCGGTTTCAATGATGTTCACCGCTGGAATTGTTCCCCGGCTGACATCAGGTACCGACATGGTTTCAAACAAGTCGTTGAAGAAGTCGTTGAAGTAAGGCATCCTTTCCCTTGAGCGGGTTGGATTTTCCGATTTGAATTTAATAAGAGTCATGGTTTTTGAGTTTTTAAGTGAGACATTACGTTAACATCCCTCATCCGGCAACTCCTGTACCAATACCAAAAATTGCTAAAAACGACCATTTCCCATGCCTAAATGGCACTTAGACTAAAAATGAAATGCCATAATTACTTAAACAATGACTTTAAGTTTGTGTGATTGAAACGAAAATTACTTCTTAACTACCTTCAGTTCACCACGTTCAATAGCCTGAACAATTGATTCAATCATCATGTCCTCGCCAAGGGGATCATATTCACTTTTAAGGTTTGAGCCGAAAATACGGGCCAGGCTTTGCCAAAAGAATGCTTGCAGCGAGCCTCTCAGTTCTTTTACCAGCGAATAGGATGTATTACCGGTTTCACGGTCGATTAATTTAATAAGAATTCTACCCTGTGTATAGGTCAGGTTCTTGAGGTCTTTTTCGAACTTTTCCTTAAGCTCCTTTTCCGTTTCCCTGATAAACTTTTTTCGTGCCCTTTCCGACTTAATCTTCATTGTGCTGTCGTTGATATAAAAGAGTGTTTGGGAAGCAAGTTTGGCGTAAGGGTAAGCCCGTAGTACATCACGCCGCAGTTTGAGGTATTTGCGGAGATTTTCGGCCTGGGCAGGATCAATGGCGCCATATACATTCACCATAGGCAGGTTAACCAGAGGGATGGTATCCTGGTCCTGTACCGTACCCAATGTGACCGAACGGCCATCGGGTAACTGGCCGCACACCCACAAAGGGATGAGCAACAGTATAGTAATACACAGCTTTTTCATAGTGATGCCAGGCATACAGGAACTACATTTCAATAACTACGCCAAAGCCCTGTAATTGTTTACTGCAACCGGTTTCTCTTCCATTTGGAAGCAGCGGGCTGAACAATATCGGCTTTGGCCGGGCCTGCCGCAGCCAAGCTCATCCGGGCAGCTATCAAACACGCCACTTCGGCCTCATCTTCGTGGCTGCTTTGCAGGACTGAGGGATCAAAGTGGTTTTTAACAAAATGGGTATCAAAGCGGCCTGAAGCAAAAGCTTCGTGCCTGAGTACAAACGAACAAAACTTCAGAGTAGTGGCCACTCCTGTTATCTGGAATTCATCAATGGCTCGTAACATCCTTTTTATGGCTTCGGCACGGTTGCTTCCGTGAACAACCAGTTTGGCGATCATTGGATCGTAGTAAATCGGGATTGCCATTCCTTCCTCAAAGCCATCATCAACTCTGATTCCGGGCCCCTGGGGGGGCTTGTACCGTATCAGCCTGCCTATATCTGGTAAAAAGTTATTGGATGGATCCTCGGCATAAACACGAATCTCGATAGCATGCCCGTTGATTGCAAGATTTTCCTGATTAAAACTCAGGGGCTCACCCATGGCAATACGTATCTGTTCCTTTACAAGGTCAATACCGGTGATCATTTCGGTTACCGGGTGTTCAACCTGCAGCCGGGTATTCATTTCGAGGAAATAGAAGTTCAGGTTTTCATCCATTAAGAACTCTACGGTACCGGCTCCAACATAATTACAGGCCCTGGCAACCTGTACGGCACATTGGCCCATTTTTTCCCTGAGTTCGGGCGTAAGCACTGCCGATGGGGCCTCCTCAATAACTTTCTGATGCCGCCGCTGAACCGAACATTCGCGCTCAAAAAGGTGTACAATATTGCCATGATGGTCGCCCATCACCTGTATTTCAATATGACGCGGCGACCCCACATAACGCTCAATAAAAACGGAGCTGTCGCCAAAAGAGGATTGAGCTTCATTCATGGCCATTTTCATCATCTCCTCAAACTGCGATTCCTTTTCAACAATACGCATCCCTTTTCCGCCGCCACCTGCCGAGGCTTTGATAAGAATCGGGTATCCAACCTCCAGGGCTATTTTCTTTGATTTCTCCAGGTCGCTGATCGCGTAATCGGTTCCGGGAACCAGCGGAATATTATATTTCTTCACGGCATCCTTGGCGGCCAGTTTGCTTCCCATAATTTCCATCGATTCGGCTGAAGGGCCAATGAGGATCAAGCCCTCCTCCCTCACACGTCTCGAGAAAGCGGCATTTTCCGATAAAAAACCATAACCCGGATGAATGGCCTCGGCACCGGTTAATTTGGCTGCCTGTATGATTTTATCAAAAACCAGGTACGATTGCACCGAAGGGGCGGGCCCCAGCGCTACTGCCTCATCGGCATAACGGACATGTGGGGCATGACGGTCGGCTTCGGAAAAAACAGCTACAACCTGAATTCCCATTTCGCGGGCACTACGCATAATTCGCAACGCAATTTCGCCGCGGTTAGCTACAAGTATTTTAGTTATTGGAGTTTTTTTAACCTTTGTCATAGAGGAATGGCCAGACGGCAAAAGTAAGCATTTCCTATTGCTGTTGGCCGGCTCCCATACCATAGTCTGGCATCCGGTGCTCGTCGTGATCGTGAGGATGTATTTTCACGGGCATGGTACCAAAAATATAATCCCACAAAGGAAACGAAACACTAAAGGCCGATTCGGTTGACTTGTAATGATGGAGACTGTGATGCTTCCAGAGGTACTTCAGAAAATTAGCCGGAGGCCGGAACCGGTGAATAGCATAGTGAATGATGAGGTATGTTGAATAACCTGATGTAAAGCCGGGAAAAAAGAGCCATGCATAATTACCTGCCACGACATAAAACAGGCCGAAAAATACCACCGAAAGAACGAAGGAAATAACCGGTGGCATAACAAGCCGGTCCTTATCTTTTGGAAATTCATGGTGAACTCCATGAATGGAATACTGGATTTTTTCTTCTCGTTCATTTTTAGGGTTGAAATGAAAAATAAACCGGTGAATCAAATATTCCACCAGTGTAAATACGATAAACCCTGCGGGAAACAGGTAAGTTAGCCGCCACATTTGGGTTGGAATGAGGAAGGTTGCATAAATAATGCATACCGCTGCCATCACATAATAAAAAAGCACAGGAATGATAAAATGTGTGCGCGTCAATCGCTCAAGAAAACGGTTCTCAAATAACCTTTTTGTACCCTTATTATCAATTCGGAAGTCTTTCATACCATTCCGTTTTGAACTTTAAGCAGAACAAATATATGCAAAAACCGGCAAAAAACCGACTATCTTCCTTTAATTGTTATTAGGCTGATTAGCTTGTAAATCAATTTAGCCAGCGTATATTCCGAAAGAATTTGTCCGGGCTGGGGCGCAACTTCCACTACATCGAATCCTACAACTTTCTTGGTTTGGATTACTTTACGGAGGAACTCAATGGTTTCATTCCAAAACAAGCCATTGGGTTCAGCTGTTCCAACGCAGGGAATTACCGAGGGGTCGAATCCATCGGCATCAATGGTTATGTAAACTTTTTCACCAAGGGCCGCAATGGCAGCTTCCATCCACAACGGGTTACTCCGTATCTGGTGCGCATAAAAAGTGTGAATGTTTGAGGAGGCCTTAATCAATTCCGATTCCTCACGGCACTGGGCCCTTATGCCTACCTGCACAATGTTGAGTCCAAGTTCATGAACCCTGGCCATCACCGAAGCGTGTGAATACGGGTTTCCGTGATAAGCATCACGCAAGTCGCTGTGAGCGTCAATTTGAAGGACAGATATGTCGCCGAATTTTTTGGCATGCGACTTAACAAAACCAAACGTAACGGTGTGTTCGGCACCCAATGAAATTACAAACTTATCGTCGTTAAGCAATTTATCTGTGGCCTCTTCGATAAGCGCAATAGCATCGGCGTCGGTTTTATTGCTAAAGTTTATGGGCTCCAGAGTGGCGATTCCATTTTCAAAACAGGCTTCAATATCGAGTTCCTCGTCGTAAAATTCAACAAACTGCGAAGCCTCAATGATGGCTGCCGGTCCTTTACTGCTACCCTCTAAATACGAGGATGTATGCTCATAGGGTGCCGACTGAATAACAAACCGGGCTTTATCGTAATCGTAAGCGGAGGGATCAGGCAACCCCAGAAAATTGGAATCAGTTGGTAATACTTTCATCTTTTATTTCTTAAGTACCTGTTCAACCAGGTCGGCAGCTTCTTTCAGTTGAATGGCTGAGTAAACTTTCAGCCCTGACTGATCAATAATGGTTTTTGCTTCGGCGGCATTGGTACCCTGTAGCCTGACAATAATTGGAACAGGTATTTCACCAATACTTTTGTAAGCATCCACTACCCCCTGAGCAACCCGGTCGCACCGTACAATTCCGCCGAAAATATTTACCAGGATAGCTTTTACATTAGGGTCCTTTAAAATGATTCTGAACGCCTGCTCAACCCGGGCAGCATTTGCAGTTCCACCTACATCGAGGAAATTCGCCGGTTCGCCACCGGCCAGCTTGATGATATCCATGGTAGCCATTGCCAGTCCGGCGCCATTTACCATACATCCAACGTTTCCATCCAGTTTTACATAATTCAGATTATGTTCGCCGGCCTCAACTTCGGTTGGATCCTCTTCAGTAACATCCCGCATGGCAGCGTAATCGGGATGACGGTATAAAGCATTTTCATCGAGGTTCACTTTTGCATCAACTGCGATAATTTTGTCGTCGGATGTTTTCAATACGGGATTTATTTCAAACATCGATGCGTCGATTGTATCGTATGCTTTATACAGGGAACTTACAAAACGAGTCATCTCCTTGAATGCATTTCCCGAAAGGCCCAGGTTGAAGGCGATTTTACGAGCCTGAAAAGGCAACAGTCCGGTGGCAGGATCGATCTCTTCTTTGTGAATGAGGTGTGGTGTTTTTTCAGCAACTTCTTCAATGTCCATTCCTCCTTCGGTAGAATACATCACAATGTTGCGGCCGGTTTGACGGTTAAGCAGAACACTCAAATAAAATTCCGACGTTTTTGAAGGGCCGGGATAATACACATCCTGTGCAATGAGAATTTTATTCACTTTTTTACCCTGGGGTCCGGTTTGCGGGGTAATCAGTTGCATCCCTAAAATGGCTCCGGCTCTTTCTTTTACTTCATCCAACGATTTGGCCAGTTTAACTCCTCCTCCTTTGCCGCGTCCGCCCGCATGAATCTGCGCCTTTATCACCCACCATTGCGTACCGGTTTGCTTTTGCAGCTCTTTAGCCGCATCAACGGCCTGTTCGGTGGTATCGGCTACAATTCCCTCCTGTATAGCTACGCCGAAACTTTTTAGAATTGATTTTCCCTGATATTCGTGAATATTCATAAGATCTGTTGATTTATTAAAAAGTGGCGCAAAAGTATTGAATTTTACCTTAGCGGGATGAATAAAAAGCCTAAATCCTTATGAATTCAGTGGCTGCCTCATAGTTTTTTATAATACTTCATGGCTTCGGGAATAAATTTCCGGAGATTGTTTATCCGGGTCTGATCACCGGGATGGGTACTCAGGAATTCGGGAGGCTTAGGGCCCGAATTCAATTTAACCATGCGTTCCCAAACCAGAGGTGCCTGGGCGGGGTTATATCCGGCTATAGCCATAAAGATCATTCCGAGTTTGTCGGCTTCAGTTTCGTGGGTACGCGAAAATGGAAGTAAAACTCCAACCTGGGCACCAACACCATAGGCGCTTAAAAAGAGGTTGCGTGTTTCGGCGGGCTTTTCAGCGAGCATGATATCCAGCGCCAGCCCTCCTGTTTGTGCCAGGAGGTTCTGACTCATTCTTTCGTTACCATGACGTGCTATGGCATGCGCAATTTCATGACCCATAACAAATGCGAGTCCCTCCTCATCCCTGGTAACAGGAAGCAAACCTGAATAAACTACTACTTTACCGCCTGGCATACACCAGGCGTTCACTTCTTTAGAATTCACCAGGTTAAACTCCCATTTGTAATCTTTTATCCTGTCGGAGAGACCGTTTTTACTTAAATATCCGGCCACAGCCTGTGAAATTTTAAGACCAACATTTTTGACCAGGGCCGCATCCGTTGCCGATGCCGGTGCAGGTGGATTCTCTTTTAAAAAATCACTGTATGCAGTAAGGCTCATTGCTATGAGTTCCTTTTCGGGAAGGAGATTCATCTGACTGCGGTTGGTTAAGGGGACTCTGCTGCAGGCCATGATGCCACAAAGTGTCAATAAAAAGATAAGAGATCGGTGCATGGGAAGAATCTTTGGGTGGATAACGCTTGATACTCCGGCAAAATTACAACCGGAAATATTAAACTGGCAGGGTTAGTATCAAATTAATGCTACAAAATATTGGAATAGTACAAAAACTTGCGGATAAACGATAACTTTAAAATAATTTTAGTTTGTCAATTAAAAAATATTGCACACTTTTGAATTCGTAAATAACCACATATTGCAATGAATTTCAGAACACTCAGCAAATCTGATACATTTCATGTTGTTAACCTGGGAAGCTTGCTTCTTTCGTGGGCCGTTACGGGATATTTTTTCAGTGGGCCCCTTCAGGCGCGGTCGGAAGCACTGCTCGGAAGCCTGTTGCTGACACCACTTAAACTGGTCAACGAACTTTTACTGTTGACAGGACTGGCACCCATGAACCATCCTGTGATGATATTTATATTCCTGTGGTTTTGTTACCTGATAACTACCCGCAAATTTTCAGTGTTGCTCATGGTTACTGATCATGCAGCCGACGATCTGAAGAAGTGGTACTATTCAAGATCGGGAAACTGACGGTTCTTTGAGAGTTTAGCGAAATTTATCTTTGACGGAAACGATTTCCACTTTGGTTACTTTAAGCATATACCCTGATACTTCCTCATCTTCCTTTAGAATTTTATCACTCATCGATTCACGAAGTGCGTTCGAATAACTCATGGGTGATGAGGTGTTGTTAAGCAGGCTTTGCTTCAGGGGCTCTGCTTCGCTGTCGTCGGTAACTATGCAAATATACATGGGCTTGTTTTCCCAGTATTTTTTGATGGCGTAGTTTACTTTCTCTACTGAAAGCTTCGACAACAGTTCATCCATCTCGGCGATGTAATTTTCACGACCATAAAATTTACTGTCCATCAAAAAACCAAGTTGTTTGGCTGGTGTCTGGATATACAGTTTCATGTAGCTTCTTAAAAAATTCCGGGTAAGCTCAAAGTCTTCGGCCGTCATACCATTTTTAACCAGGTTGTTCAGTTCCCTGATAGCCATACGAAGCGCGAAGTGGGCATGTCCAACGGTAATAGTATCCAGTTCGGGGTACTGTTGTTTAAGTGCTTCGGCCGTTTGTACGGGCCTTATCCACAAACTGAAATAATTGGTGTTGCGTGGATAACCCGGCTGAGGCAACATATTGGATCCGCCGTTTTCATACCATTCAATGTAGGAATAGTCGCCATAATTCATCGACCGCTGTTCCCTGATTTTCTGATATAGTCGTGAGTAAGATTTGCGATGTTCGCCGAGCCACGAATTGGCTACCATCAGTGCCGCGAAATCGATGTCTCTCCGGGTAATAGGTAAAGGTGAACCGGTAAATATGGCCGACCCGCCGGCTTTCTCTTTCGATATAATCTCCACTTCAATCCCTTTTGGTTCGAGCGGATTTCGCATCGGTGGAATATTAACTGCTTCATTCGACAATTTTTTCATGGCACCTAACAGTTCATTTTTAAAATCTTCACTGTAATTTCCGGCCAGTCCAATGGTAATATTATGGATAGTAAAAAACGACTTGTAATGCATTTTTACATCGTCGAGAGTAATAGCTTCTACGCCCGATGAGGTCCCGTTAACCATGTGCTGGTATGGTGTACCTCTGAAATAAAGATCTTCGAGACCCATTTTGCTGAATTCCTCATCTGATGAAGCACGAATTACCTCATTTACATAATTGAGCTGATTTGACTTCAGACGATTAAAATCGGAAGGGTCCATTAATGGATTTGTAACCAGTCCGGCCAACACCGGGAAAAAGTCATTGATATGGTCTTTATGAAACTCAAAAGTGAATATGGTTACTTCCTTATCGACCGAAGCATACCATCTGCTTGCCCATGGGTATGTTTTATCTTTGATTTGAGTACTGGTCAAGGTTCCTGTGCCGCCATTCATTACCAGGGAGGCGGTAAGGTTAGTCAGGCCTTCCTTTCCTTTCGGATCACAAACCGAGCCATTAAGGAACATCAGTTTTACAACAATTTTATCAGAATTTTTTAATGGCAGCTCAACCACTTCAAATGCTAAGGAGGGTATAGTAGTAATTACTAAAAGAACTAATGATATGAAATTTTTCATAGGTAATCGTTTATGATTATTTGTTAAATAAAATGACAGGTTATACCGGGAACATCAGTCTAATTTTGGTTTTTCATCCGGTGAAATGGTGGCAATGGTCAGGCCTGAACTGACCAGGTATTTTTTTGCAACCCGTTGAATGTCGGCGGCCGTTACCTCATCAAACATCTTATAGGACTTGTTAATAGCTTCGGGGTCGCCGGTAACCCAATAGTAAAGTGCCACCGAATTGGCAATGGCATCGGGGCTGTCCATGTTCATGGCAAACGAATAACGGAACCGGTCTTTTGTTTCACGAAGCATGTCGGCACTTACCGGTGTTGTTTTTAATTTCTCAATCGCGTTTAACATTTCCTTTTTCACATATGCCAGGTCTTTATTGTCGACCAGCGACGCGCTCAAACTGAACAAATACGGGTCGCGGGTGGGATAAATACCTCCTGAAACACTTCTTGCTTTTTGCTCGTTGGTGACGAGTTTTTTATACAGATCCGACCTTTCCGAAAACAGAATTTGTCCGAGGATACTTAAGGCATGGAAATCGTTATTCTCGAGTGAAAAAGCAGGGCCACGGAACTTCAGGTCGAGATAGGGAGGGAATTGCGGAACCTGTATATTCACATATCTGGTTTCAGTTTGAGGGGGTTCAACCGGAATAGTGGTTTTATGTGTTCCACGCTTCCAGTTTCCAAAGTACTTCTCTGCGAGCGTGTTTACTATATCCGGAGTAACATCACCAACTACTATGATTGAGCAATATTCAGGGCGGTAGAATCGCTTGAAGAACTCCAGGCTGAAATCATATTGATTGGGCATATCTACAATATCCTCGAAAAATCCCATGGTAGTGTGTTTGTAGGTGTGTTTGTCGAACGCAGTATTGTTGGAAGCTTCGTAATGGCGCGCATAGGGGCTTGAATTGTTCTTGGTGTACTCACCTTTTACGGCACCAGCTTCTGTTTTGAAATCCTGAACCGAATACTTCAGGCTTTGAAAGCGGTCGGCTTCCAGTTCAAACATGGTTTCAAGTTGAGCCGCGTTGCCGGTCATATGATAAACGGTCCTGTCGAGTGAGGTATTCGCATTGGCAGAGGCTCCGGTCGACTTCAGCACATTCGAATATTGTTCTTTTGAGTATTTATCCGTTCCCCTGAACATCATGTGTTCAAAGAAATGAGCAAATCCTGTTTTTCCGGCCTCTACCTCTTCCCTGCTGCCAACCCTTACCACAATGTAAAATGCAGCCAGTCCTGGACTGTCATACGGTATAGTAACCACTTTTAATCCATTGGGAAGGTCCTTTTGATGAATCGGTGAGGGTAAAATATTATCTCCGGCTAAGATAACAGATGATATAGTCAATAAAATAATGGTAGTGAGTAATCGATACATATTTTAGTTAGTTGGAATGGTTTGTGTAAAGGGGATAGGATATTAAGTCATTGGGTCATTTAACATTCAAAATTTAAAATTCACCATTTAACATTAGCTTTAAATGGTTTTGCAGTGAAGTGTGATCCGGCCTTAATACGGTGGACTTTTCAATCTATAATTTTTAATTTTTAATCTTTAATCTTTAATCTCTAA
>CAZPKJ010000065.1:0-7760 GCA_964587075.1 uncultured Flavobacteriaceae bacterium
CATTTTGTAAGGAACCCGAAAGATGTTGTGAGGTCGCTGTATACCCGGCGTAACGAAGCCGATGTACATATCGTTCCAAAAACAAAACCGGATCTGATATTATGGAACGATTGGGACAAGTTCACACGAATATGCTGGAACTGGGCCAACACCACACGGGTACTGCTTTCGCAGGATACAAAACTGATAAAGTTCGAAATGGTGGTAAGTGATTATGACTATTTGTACGAAAATATTCTTTCGCCTTTACGGCTCAATATATCCAGGTCAGCGTGGGAAACTGTAAGGAACAGGAGAGTGAACGAAACCAAGCCGGCATGGTACCGGAAACTATACGCCACCATCAAAAGTAAACCATTTATAGAGGATAAGCTGCCTGCATACGAAAACTGGCCCGACCGTTACAAGAAAGTTTTTCTCGAAATATGCGGACAGGTTATGAAAGATTGTGGTTATTAAAAATTAATAGCGGATTTTACTTTCCTTGTTTGCGGTGTCCTGGCTTACGCTGAAAAGGTTTCCGGCTGCCACTTCTGTTCCCTCTCTCCCTTGCAGGCGACGCATGTGCCGATGCGGCCGGGATCCCTTCAGGATTGGTGACCCTGGTTACCTGGTCACCTACCAGCTCTATGATACGTTTAAACTTTTGCCGGTCGGAGGAGTTTACAAAAGTGATGGCGGTTCCGGTACGTTCTGCCCGTGCAGTCCGGCCTATACGATGTACATAATCTTCGGGATCGGGCGGCACATCGTAATTCACAACCAGATCGATTCCTTCAACATCGATACCTCGCGATAAAACATCCGTTCCAATGAGCATGGTGAGCTGTCTGTTTTTAAATTCACGCATAATTTCTTCCCGTTCTTTTTGATCGAGATCGGAATGAAATGCCTTGCAGTTGAATCCGCTTTTGCGTAATGTTTGATCCAGTTTTTTCACTTTCTCCCTGGTACTTGCAAACAATATCATACTCTTGAACTGCTCTGCACCGGTAAGCCTGGTTATCAGATCCTGTTTATTTGAATCATCCACTTCATAATACAGCTGCCTGATACCTTCGGCAGGTTTCGAAACGGCAATATTGAGTTGCTGCTGATTATTCAGGATTTTCCCGGCAAGAGTCCGTATCCTTGGCGGCATGGTAGCCGAGAATAAAAGCGTTTGCCGTTTTGCTGGAAGGTAACTGATGATTCTTAAAATATCATCATAAAAACCCATGTCAAGCATCCGGTCGGCCTCATCGAGCACCAGGTGCTCAAGTTTATCTAAACGTAAATCGCCCGATGCCATATGCGAAATAAGCCTGCCCGGTGTAGCAATGATTATGTCAATTCCCTCTTTGATGGCACGCTTCTGCTGCTCCCAGGCCATGCCGTCGCCACCACCATACACCGCCATGCTGCTTATACCGGTAAAATAGCTGAAAGCTTCAACCTGCTGATCTATCTGCGCGGCAAGTTCTCTGGTGGGA
Source organism: uncultured Flavobacteriaceae bacterium (assembly GCA_964587075.1). Lineage (GTDB taxonomy): Bacteria > Bacteroidota > Bacteroidia > AKYH767-A > OLB10 > CAZPKJ01. Next base: position 1,473 of record CAZPKJ010000065.1, read on the forward strand.
GCTATTACCAGGGTATTAACATGGTTATGCCCTTTCTGAAGGATTTTCTGAATGATGGGCAGCACATAAGCGGCCGTTTTACCCGTACCGGTCTGGGCACAGGCTATTATATCCCTCCCATCCAGTATGGCCGGTATAGCCTGTAATTGTATAGGTGTTGGCTGATCGTAGCCCATCGACTCGATGCCCTCCCACAGCTTCGCGTCGAAATTAAAAGTCTGAAATGTCAATTTTATTTTTTTTACAGAGCGCCAAGGTACACATTTTCCGCGGTAAACCCTTTGCGGGATAGCAACACCGCGACAAACCAGTGTTCCGGCTAAAAACAAAATGATTTCTTAATTTGCATGGCTTCTGATCCTATCCTCCGTTTTCATGATTACAGTTAGTGTCATTTTACCTTTCCACGGCGAATGCAAATGGCTCCGGCGTGCGGTAAATTCCATCCTTAACCAGGACTTCTCCGGTTATGAATTGATATTGATTAATAATCATGCAAGTCGGGCAGCAGGCATTTATGCTGAGGAAACAGCTTCTTCATGTACAAATGTTACGCTGATTTATGAAAATGAAACCGGAATTGTAAATGCGCTCAACAAAGGGATCAGCATAGCCCGGGGAAGCTATCTGGCACGTATGGATGCCGATGATTTTTCAATGCCCGGGCGGTTGCGATTGCAATCGGAATACCTCGACCGTCATGCCGAAATAGGATTGGTTTCAGGACAGTTATCACTCATCAGCGAAGGAATGAACAATGTGGGCATGCGTGAGTATGTGAAACTGATTAATTCGCTGGAGACATCCGAACAAATATATAATTTCCGTTTTTCCGAAGCCCCATTCGCCCACCCCAGTGTTATGATTCGGGGTAGTGTGCTGCGTGAAGCCGGGGGCTATCGCAACGGCAATTTCCCCGAAGATTTCGATTTGTGGCTGCGAATGTTCAGCAAGCGAATAAAAATGGCTAAAATACCCGAATGTGTCCTCGAATGGAACGACCATCCCGGAAGGATGAGCCGCCGCGACCACCGGTATAACGCGGATGCATTTGACGATACCCGTTGTCATTATTTGGCCGGCTGGATCCGAAACAATGTGCATCCTGACAAACAGATTTTCATCTGGGGTGGTAAGTTATCCCGTCGCAAAGCCAAAAGACTGATACAACATGGCATTAAAATTAGTGGCTTTATCGATGTTAAGGCAAACCTTACTGATATAAAATATCCGGTGATACATTATTCGCAAATGCCCATTGCCGGTTCAATGTTCGTGATTTGTATGCTTACCAACCGGGGTAAAAACCGTGAGGCGGCCGACTACCTCCTGGCATCGGGTTACCTTCCGGATTCAGATTTTGTATTAGCCTAATTAGTTTCACTTAAATTCTACTTAACATAATATTTCGCAAACATGACATTTTCGAAATATTTAGTTGATTTAACCATCCGAAAGAAAACACGGGTATATTCATGCTGGTGTAACGCTGCTGCGGATGTAACCCTGAGTTTATTTTAACGATTGATTTTTAACTTTGGACTTTACAACTTGTTCGACACTTTTAAGCCGGAGCCTAAAAAATGAAATCACAAATTGATTGGGGAAATTTCAGAGATATTTTTGAAAAAGAATTACTGGAAGATATTGAAAATGTCGGGAAGCTGGTGACCGTGAATGCAGGGGAAGTCATTATTGATGCCGGTGAGTATGTAAAATTCATTCCCATTATTTTGTCGGGCAGTATTAAGGTTATCCGCCAGGATGACGATGGTGAAATTTTGCTGTATTATGTGGGCAGCGGCGATACCTGCGCCATGTCGCTTACCTGTTGTCTGGCACACCAGAAAAGTCGTGTGAAAGCAATTGCTGAAGAAGATACCACTATGATCAGTATCCCGGTCGATAAAATGGAAAACTGGATGGTAGCCTACAAAACCTGGAATCAGTTTGTAATGCAAACTTACAATAACAGGTTCAATGAACTTTTGAAAGCTATCGATAATATCTCATTTAAAAAAGTTGACCAGCGGCTTATAAAATATCTCAAAGACAAGGCAAGTGTAAATGAGACCCGGATCCTGACCGTGAATCACCAGGAGATAGCGAATGAACTCAATTCATCGCGCGAGGTAATTTCGCGCTTGCTGAAACAACTGGAAAAAAACGGTGAAGTCATACTTGGCCGTAACCGTATTGAATTGCTGAATCCTGATAATCTATCGTGAAACCATTCAGGTGAAGTTTTATTTTTGAAAAACCGTTTCCCTGATAATGATGTAAATTCCCATTATCAGTACAAAAATGCCGAAAGCCTGTTTTAACCGGTTGTTATGTATTTTTCGTGACCATATATTCCCTGCAAATATTCCCGCAATCGCCAGGCACGAAAATACGATCAGCAACATCCAGTTGAATTGCATATTTTGGAGATCGCCAATAAATCCAATCAACGATTTGCATGCAATAATCACCAAAGAGGTTCCAATAGCCATTCTCATAGGAAGCCGTGAATAAAGCACCAATGCGGGTATAATCAGAAATCCGCCCCCCGCTCCTACCAGCCCTGTGAGCACCCCTACAACCACTCCTTCCATGGCAATAAACGGAATATTCAACCGGATCGGTTTGACAGGATCGTCTGTTTTTTCGAGATTACCCTGGTAAATCATTGAAGCCGCCGCCATAACCATCAGGATAGCAAACAAGGTCATGATAAAAATATCACGTGTAAACACAAATGCCGAAATTCTGAACATCTCTTCGGGTAATGATGGTATAATGTACAACCGTGTGCAGTAAACAGCAATCACTGACGGCAATCCAAATACGAATACCGATCGGAGATCTACATTACCTTCACGATATTTTTGTACGCCACCCACCAGGCTGGTAGCACCAACAATGAAAAGCGAATAGGCGGTGGCAGTTACTGGCGGCACATGTAACAGATATACCAGCACCGGTACGGTAAGGATAGATCCCCCACCCCCGATAAGTCCAAGTGAAATGCCAATTAAAATCGCAGCACAATATCCGGCAATTACCATTGTTACAAGTAAATTAGCAGTACAAAGATTGAAAAAATAACTTACCGGTCAACCAGTTTCCTTTCGCATGTATTGGGCAATGCCGGTCATAATGGTAAAATATTCCGATATTTGTATGGATTATAAACCAAGCCCTTCTTACTTCTATCACCTAAATTAATCTTTTATCTATGAAAAAACTAATGACTTTCATTCTCCTGTACGGAGCAGTTTCAATTTTCAGTTCATGTGTTTCGGCCCAGGAGGGAGTTGCCAAAGACGTTTCAGTGAAGGAGTTTGACCAGTTAATGGCTTCAAAACCGGGGACCTTACTTGATGTCAGGACCAAAGGCGAGGTAGCCAAAGGCTCTATTCCCGGTTCGGTACACATCGACCTGTTCGATGATAATTTTGAGGGCAAGGTTGAAAAGCTCGATAAATCGAAACCTGTTTACGTGTATTGCGCCACCGGCGGCCGCAGTTCCGAAGCCATGGAACTCATGAATAAAAAAGGTTTTAAGGAAATATACAATTTAGAAGGCGGATTCAGCAGCTGGTATAAGGAACACAGATAATTTGATATGGCTTAATTCATGAAGCCTAAAGACATACTGTTGGTAGTATTGCAGTTTATACTGTTTATTCTTTTTATTTCAGTTCCTTCAGGTATCGCTGCTACTTTTTTTTTACAACTTGTTGCGTTTTTACTTACCGTTTCAGGAATTATAATCGTTGCTATTGCCCTGATGAACCTGGGTAACAACCTTACCCCGTTTCCTACCCCAAAAAAGGATGGCACCCTGATTACATCGGGCATTTACAAATGGATCAGGCACCCCGTTTATACCGGAATTTTGCTATCGGTATTTGGCATAGCGTTGTATTCATTAAATCTGCCCCGGTTGATTATTTTTATGTTGTTGTGTTTTCTGTTTTTTTATAAAGCACGCTATGAGGAAACTCTCTTAAAAGATCAGTTTCCCGAATACCCGAATTATGCCGGCAAGGCAGGTATGTTTCTTCCTAAATTTTTTTAATTTTGAGAATAGTAAATAACAATTACTGAAAATGAGCGAGCCCATGACAGACCGCTTTGGATATCCGGTACCTGCCTGGTTCCGGGGATATTACACTGAGCTCTCCGGGAAAGACTACCTGGAGGTTCTGGCAGCAAACCTGGTATCGACACCTGTTTTTATTACTTCCATTCCCATCGAAAAAGAGGAGTATGCCTATGATAAAGGAAAATGGACCGTTAAGGAAGTATTGGTTCACATGATCGACAGCGAACGGATTTTATCTTGCCGCTCGCTTCGCTTTGCCCGAAACGACCAAACTCCGCTGCCCGGTTTCGACGAAGAATCATACACCCCGTTCAGCGGAGCTAATCAACGTAGTATGGAGTCCATAATCGACGAATATGAAGCGGTACGACAGGCAACCCTTGCTCTTTTCAGGAATTTTACCGAACCGATGCTTTCAAGAGTCGGCACGGCAAACAATTTCAGATATTCAGTTGAAGCATCCGGAATTGTTATCGCAGGACACGAACTACATCATTTGAGGGTTCTCAGGGAAAGGTATCTAAAATAGGTATCTGTGCTTTATCCTTTTGTTAACTAAAATACACCGGCACTTTTCTTGAACGACCCGGTAAAAATCAGTACTTTTGCACCCCCATAAAATCTGCAGGTTTTCAAAAATGTCCCATTTAAAAGAAATCAGTAAACGCCGTACATTCGCTATTATCAGTCACCCCGATGCCGGTAAAACCACTCTGACCGAAAAATTTCTTTTGTTCGGCGGAGCTATCCAGGTAGCTGGAGCAGTAAAATCGAATAAGATCCGAAAAACAGCAACCTCCGATTTTATGGAGATAGAAAAGCAGCGAGGCATATCGGTTGCAACCTCGGTGATGAATTTTGAATACCGCGGGCTTAGCATAAACCTGCTGGATACTCCGGGCCATAAGGACTTTGCTGAAGATACTTACCGGACCCTGACCGCTGTAGACAGTGTTATCCTGGTTGTCGACTGCGTGAAAGGTGTCGAGGAGCAAACCGAAAAGCTCATGGGTGTGTGCAGGATGCGAAATACTCCGGTTATAATATTTGTAAATAAGCTCGACCGTGAAGGAAAAAACCCATTCGATTTGCTGGATGAACTGGAATCAAAACTAAATATCAAAGTACGTCCTCTGAGCTGGCCCATAAGTATGGGTTCAACTTTTAAAGGCGTTTACAATATCTACCATAAAAATCTGCTCCAGTTTTCTCCCAATAAAAAGGCTACCGATGATGATGTTCTTCCTATTAAGAATATCCAGGATCCGTTGCTGGATGAAAAACTCGGGAAGTATACTTCGCAGCTCAGGGAGGATATCCACCTTATTGACGGTGTTTATGATGCCTTCGACCGGTCGAAATACCTTGCCGGTGAACTGGCCCCGGTTTTCTTTGGCAGTGCCATCAACAACTTCGGAGTAAAGGATTTGCTGGATACATTTACTGAGATAGCCCCGCCTCCGGGAAACCGTATTGCCGACAGCCGTGTGGTTCATCCGGAAGAAAAGGAGTTTTCGGGATTCGTTTTTAAGATCCATGCGAATCTCGACCCCAGGCACCGCGACCGGATTGCATTCCTGAGGATATGTTCAGGTAAATTTGAACGGGGTAAATTCTTCCACCATGTTCGTTTGGATAAAGATATCCGGTTCAACAGTCCGGCTCAGTTTATGGCTCAGTCGAAAAGTATTATCGATGAGGCCTATCCAGGTGATGTTATTGGACTTTATGATACAGGAAACTTTAAAATCGGCGATACACTTACCGAGGGGGAAACGTTAAGCTTTAAAGGTATTCCAAGATTTTCACCGGAAATATTCAAAGAACTTGTGAACACCGATCCCATGAAGTCGAAACAACTCGATAAAGGAATTATGCAACTCACCGATGAGGGTGTAGCGCAATTGTTTCTCCAAAACGGTGGTCATAAAAAAGTGATCGGAACGGTGGGTGAACTGCAGTTTGAAGTCATTCAGCACCGGCTGTTGAATGAATATGGTGCCTCGTGCCGTTTTGTCCCGCTGAACATATACAAGGCATGCTGGGTCACCTCCGGTGATAAACTGAAACTTGCCGAATTTACCAGGCTCAAATCATCGAACATTGCTTTCGATAAAGATAACAACCCTGTTTACTTTGCCGATTCGCAATGGATGCTTGACCAGATGATAAAAAACAATCCCGATGTGACATTT
>CAZPKJ010000065.1:7770-10222 GCA_964587075.1 uncultured Flavobacteriaceae bacterium
TCAGACGAATTGGTTGCCGTGAAAGCAATTTTGCTCCCTAATCAACGGCACGTTTATGTTTCCACCGGCGGTGGGTCCACAACCAAAACTGCGGAGCTTTTAAAATTTCCTGTTCAAGCATTCGTGTAGTGGTTTCGGTGATGAAACCATGTGCTGAGTTGCCCGGATTGTTTTCAACTTCAGCAAACGAAAAGCGGTAATACCCGCGTTTTACTTTTTCAATGGTACCAAAAAGTACAGGGTAGTTATACTCCCTGGCATATTTTTCGGTTCCGTAAAGCACCGCGGTATCCTGATTTAAAAACTTCATCCAGTAACTGTTTTCCACTTTGCCTGGCGACTGGTCATTGGCAAAAATAGTTGCTGTAAGATTTGATTTGTTGGCCTCGAAAAATTCTTTCACACTTTTGGTTGGAATCATAATCAATCCAAAGCGCTGACGTGTTACACGCATCTTCCTGTCAAAAAAACTATTTGAGAGTTGTTTGTAGATGGCAACACTCTGGTGGTTGATTTGCTGATCGATTGAGGTTGCAATCCATTCCCAGTTGTTGTAGTGTCCACCTGCCAGTATGATGCTCTTACCGTTATTGTAATACTTGTTCAAAAGCCCGGGGTTTACAAGCACCATCCGTTTGAGTACCTCCTTACGGGAGATGGTAAACGATTTAAGGCTTTCAACAATCACATCACAAAAGTGACTGTAGAATGCATCGGCAATTTTTTTTATTTCAGCGCCCGATTTTTCGGGGAAAGAGTTTACCAGATTTTTTATTACAACTTTTTTCCGGTAACCGATAAGTTTATACAATACCACATACAAAACATCCGATATACGGTATAACACCGAAAATGGTAAAAGTGAAACTGGAATGATTACCAAATAATACAGCGCCAGGTTCAGAATTATCATGGTTTATAAAATACTACCCGACAGTTTATACATTTTTGACTGGACCCAACTCAGGCACTCACCAGGAAAATTTCTTTCAGCTTAGCGATACAATAATCAATTTCATCCCGGGTATTGAATTTTGAAAATGAAAAACGCACCGAAGGCCTGCTGTTGTCGCTCTGTATTGCTTTCAGTACATGCGACCCGATATTACTCCCGCTCGAACATGCGCTTCCTCCCGACACCGCAATTCCGGCTATATCGAGGTTAAATAATAACATTTCACTATCTGCGGAAGCAGGAAAACAAACATTCAACACCGTATAGAGGTTGCCATCCGAAATATCCCCGTTAAAAGTAATGCCTGGGATTTCTTCCTTTATTTTCCCGGCCATATAGGACTTCAGTTCCGAAATATGGGCCTTATCCTCTTCCAGGTCACGCATGGCTACTTCAAATGCTTTAGCCAGACCAACTATTCCATAAACATTCTCGGTACCACCCCTCATGTTCCGCTCCTGTGCACCTCCGGTTATAAACGGATTTATTTTTACCCGGCTATTTATGTACAAAAAGCCAACACCTTTCGGACCATGAAACTTATGTGCCGCGCAGGTAACAAAATCAACCGGAATGGACGACAGGTCATATTGGAAATGGGCCATGGTTTGCACAGTATCTGAATGGAAGAATGAATCGTACTGGCGGCAGAGTTTTCCAACACGCTCAATATCGGTTATGGTTCCTATTTCATTATTGGCGTGCATCAGTGAAACCAATGAACGCGGATTGTTTTTTAATAAATTTTCGAGATGATCATAATTAATATGTCCCTGCCGGTCGATATCCACCAGGCTGAGCCTGATTTGCCCGCGATGGGCTAACTCTTCCAGTGTATGCGAAACAGCATGGTGTTCGATGGCTGAGGATATGACATGTCCTGTTTTCATATCATGGATGGTACATCGAAGTGCGGTATTGTTCGCCTCGGTCCCTCCCGATGTGAAAAATATTTCGGCGGGGGTCACATTCAGTAACCGGGCAACAGTTTTACGGGCGGTTTCAATAAGTGCCCTGGTTTCCCTGCCAAAGGAATGTATTGAAGAGGGGTTGCCAAATTGTTTTTCAAGAACAGGAACCATAGCCTGCAGCACTTCGGGGTGCAAAGCGGTGGTAGCGGCGTTATCGAGATAAATTTTCATAATTTATACTGATGTCATTTTTCCGGTAATAATATCTTTGATGTCGCTGATAAGTTTTTCGGCCAGGTTCTCGGCGGTGGTTTCCGACTGGCTTTCGGCATAAATACGGATAATTGGTTCGGTATTCGATTTACGTAAATGAACCCACTCCTTATCAAATTCAATTTTTACACCGTCTATATCAATAACAGGCTGATTTTTATATTTGGTTTTAATGGAACTTAAAATGGCATCTACATCAATTTCAGATGTCAGCTCAATTTTGTTTTTTGAAATGTGGTAATCCGGGTAGCCCGCCCTTAACATACTGCAGGTTTTACCCGATTTTGCCAGGTGTGTTAAAAAAACAGCTATC
>CAZPKJ010000065.1:10232-15052 GCA_964587075.1 uncultured Flavobacteriaceae bacterium
ATTACAGCCTTTCGGGCCTTCATCATTTCAACCACATTTACCTCACCAACAGCGGATGCAAAATAGGAACCACCGGCTTTTTCGGTAACATCACGCAACGCCCGGGTTGATGATAAATTGGAAACGGTGTTGCCCGGTGTCTGACTGAGTACATAATCGGCCACGGCCACCAGGGTGTATTCTTCGCCAAACATTTCGCCGTCTTCACAAACAAAGGCAAGCCGGTCAACATCCGGATCAACTACAATACCCAGGTTGGCTTTTTTCTTTACTACGGTTTTCGACAGTTCACCCAGATGCTCAGGCAGAGGCTCCGGATTATGTGGAAAGTTGCCGTCGGGCGTACAAAACAGTTCTGTAATATTATTTACTCCCAGACTATTCAACAATTTTGGAACAGCTATTCCCCCACTGCTGTTTACCCCATCCACAACAATGCTGAAATTCTTTTTACGGATCAGGCCAATATCCACGAATGGAAGGGCCAGAATAGCTTCAATATGTTTGTCGAGGGCGGTTTCATCCATAATATGTTGTCCCAGCTGATTTACCTGAGCAAAAGTAGTCTGACCCGATTCGGCCAGTGCCAAAATTTCAGCACCGGCACCGGCATCCAAAAATTCACCCATACTGTTCAGCAGTTTAAGGGCGTTCCATTGTTTGGGGTTATGACTGGCCGTTAAAATGATACCACCAGCAGCCTTATGGTTCACAACAGCCATTTCAACCGTTGGGGTTGTAGACAGGCCGAGGTCGATGATGTCGATTCCCATCCCGTTGAGTGTACCTACCACAATATGATGCACCATAGGGCCCGAGATACGGGCATCACGGCCTACAACCACTTTAAGCCTGCTCTTGCTCCTGGAATGGTTTTGTAGCCAGGTCCCGTAAGCAGCTGAATATTTCAATATGTCAACCGGCGAAAGGCCTTCTCCTGGCTTGCCGCCAATGGTTCCTCTGATACCGGAAATGGATTTTATAAGAGTCACGATCTGAAACGAATTATTGAGGTATTTTACTAACCGCAAAGATAGGAATTTGAACCACGCTCCCTGCGCCACTAAATCAATCGGAAGGTATTGGATCGTTCAGCTCAAAGGCGGTTCGCCTGAGCCATATGTATGTAGTTGAAAAACAATATTAAATTTTACCAATGAGGGGTATTCAATTCCATCAAAAAAGAGTATTTTTGCACGTTCAAAAAATTAAACAATCCATTTCATGGCTGATAAAAGCAAAAATAACGAACCTGAAATTATTGATATCGGTGAAACCTACAACAAGGCTGAGGGGTATTTTAATGAAAACAGGAAAAGTATAAGTTTCATTACCGGGGCGGTTATTGTAGTAATTCTCGGGTACTTTGGTTACACCAATCTCATTGTAAAGCCGCAGGAAGTAAATGCCCGCAAGGAGATGTTTATGGCGGAGAAGTATTTCCAGCTCGACTCCATTGATAAGGCTATTAACGGCGACGGCCAGTACATGGGCTTCGAAGAGATTATTGATACCTATGGTTCATCGCAGTCGGCCAACCTGGCTCATTATTACCTTGGCATGAGTTATATGAAGAAAGGTGAATGGGAAAAAGCTATTGAAAGCTTATCAAATTACGATGCCGAAGATGATATTACCGGTGCTCTGGCTCTTGGTGCCATCGGAGATGCCAATATGGAACTGGGTAACAAGGATGAGGCGGAGAAATTTTACCGAAAAGCCATTGATTGGGATAAAAACCAATTTACCGCTCCTATTTTCCTGATGAAGGCTGCTTTTGTAAAGGAGCAGAAAAACGATTATAAAGGTGCAGCAGATTTATATGAGCGAATCAAAAAAGATTACCCGCTGAGCACTGAGGGCCGCGATATTGAAAGATATATCGTGAGGGCCAATAATCTGGCTGCTGAAAAGGGCTGAGATAAAATGTCGTCTGCACAGAAAAACTTATCCGATTTTAACCATGGCACAATGCCGGATGCCAGTAAAATGCGTTTCGGTATTGTAGTGGCGGAATGGAATTCTGAAATTACCGATGCTTTGTATCATGGAGTGATTGAAACACTGAAATCGCAGCATGTTTCTTCTGAAAATATCCACACGATAAAAGTTCCCGGATCTTTTGAATTAACATCGGGTGCCAAATTTATGGCAGGAGCATTTAAAGTAGACGCGGTAATTTGTTTGGGTTGTGTGATTCAGGGTGAAACACGCCATTTCGAATTTATTTGCCAGGCAGTGGCACAAGGCTTAACTAACCTTACGGTGATGACCGGAATACCATTTATTTTTGGAGTTTTAACTACCGATACCCTGGAACAGGCCAAAGCCCGTTCGGGAGGTAAACTTGGCAATAAAGGAACCGAGGCAGCTGTTACGGCGATAAAAATGGCAGGACTCAAATTTCAGAACTCTTCCAAGGGTAAAATCGGTTTTTGAACGACATCGGTATTTTATCGTGTGTTAATGATATTTGGAATTTACCTGTAAAGATTGTTACAAATTTTGTTTGTCAAAAGTAAGCTGACTGCGAAAAGTTCCAATATTCAATTTACTGCTCCAATTCCTGCTTCATGGTGTTCCAGTATGAGCGGCCATAGCTGACAAATACCTCGGACCCTGCTTTAATTTTGCGTGTAGCCTTAATAAAGACCTTGTTTTTCTTTTCAACATAAACCGCGTTGTTCCGGAGGCCGCTTACGCGGTTTAGCCCAGCCGCATCATTGGCGTAACGTCCAAAAGTTTTTTTATAATCAAAGGCATCAATACAAACCTTGTCGGAGATATAATACACATAACCGCCCTTGTTTTCATCATTGCGTTCAATGGCATCATCCCATGTAATAAGTTCTCCTTCGTACTCACAAACGATTTCATCTTTGTTGATATCGTCTATCGTAAATAAACCTTTTCCGGCTCCGGGTAATGTGGATTTTTTAATTTTCAACATCTAAATTTTTAAAATGAGAGCGCAATGTTACAACATACCTATGCTAATTACAATTTAATTTTACAGATATTTTAAATCTCTGTGTAAATGAGAAATTCAGAAAATCTGAAACGGATAAGTTGAATTTTTAGCATCAGTTTTTACTGATTAAAAATTGTCGTTGCCAATATGGACCGGAACCATATAAAAGTGTAAATCTGAAATTTCTTTGAAACCCAGTATTTGCCGAGGTTTCATGATAATCCGGTGAAAAACCGGCCCGGAGTAAAGAAATACTTATCAACAAAAGCAATCTCCAATAATTGACTACTCATTTGATTATCAACAAGTAAATATGAACCTAAAAGTATACTAATTAACAAACCCGAGTTATTCCATTGACCCGGTTTGGATATTGACTTTACAAAACTTAAATTGGCAATTCAGAGCATAAAAGTTGATGAAATTATATATCCTGAATTGTTATCTTCTTCATACAATAATTCGAGCCATTCAAATACCGGCTTCCGTCATTCACCCATGTTTACCCTGTATTCACCAAAATCCGGTCTAAAGGGGTTATTTATTACCTTAAATTTGATTAAGTAGTTTCTTATTAAATTTTATAATCTGTCCTGATCAAAATTTTAATCCAAAACCAACTAAATAACAAAATACCCATGAAAAATTTTACTCTGAGTCTGATCGCTGTTTTTTTATTTGCAGGTAATTTAGCAATAGCTCAAATCGCCTCGTTCTCTCCGCAATGGAGCGATAAATATCAGCACACCACTTCAACTGATTACTCCAATGAAGGACGAAAAGTTGTGGTAGATACAGCCACCGACAATATTTTTATCCTGGCTGATGTAACCTCCGATATTAATCCTGCAGGAATTGTAGATGGTCAGATTTATGAGTATGTAAGTTTGGTAAAGTATGATCAATTCGGAACATTGTTGTCACAAATCAACATCAACATCGGTCAGCATACCACAAACGGTTTTGATAAACGCAGCGGGTTCGGACTGCACATAGATGCCTCCGGATTTATTTATGTCGGATATATGAGCTACAATGCTACCACCAACTATGATATTAATCTGGCCAAGTACGGTCCAAACCTCGGACTTATCTGGCTTTATACATTTAATGCCGCTTCCAACGACCAGGGACTGGATATGAAAGTTTCTTCTAACGGTGTAGCGTACGCTTTATTCAAGTCAACAGTCGGAACTAACGATCGCAGCCGAATAATCAAAGCCAGCGCTTCCGGATCAACTTCAACACCACTGCATACTTTTTCAGCAAGTGCTGATTATTTTACTTCAATGGTATTGGACGGAAGTGAGAATATTTATGTTACCGGGTATCGCTTGTTAAACAATATAAAATCGATTTCCACCGCTTCTTTAAACAGCAGCGGAGTTTTAAGATGGCAGCGTTCCGATAATTGCGGTTTCCCCAACAACAATCATTTCGCCCGTCATATTACAGTTGGTGTCGACGGATTCATTTATATCACAGGTTCATCGCAGGGTACCGTTCAGCACGGAATTGATGCCGTTACCATGAAATTCGGATCATCCAACGGAAAGAAAATGTGGGAGAATTTTATCAATTTTACCTTGAGTGACGGAGGTTTTTTTGTAAGTGCACATGAAGCCAATAATGTGTATGTACTCTGGACAGAGTCCAACACTCTTTACGTTGACCAGATTTTCTCCTCTTCGGGTCTTTCCGGAAGAAGGTCCACCTATGCCCCGGTACCCGATGCCACGTTCAGTACTTTAAATGGAATTTCGGTCGCCGACTTTAAAGTGTCGCAAAACAATTATATGTACATCACAGGATCTATTCTGGCAACAGCTCCATCCACTCAACCATTCAG
>CAZPKJ010000066.1:0-5523 GCA_964587075.1 uncultured Flavobacteriaceae bacterium
TTTTCCAGGATGCGCCACCCTTATGGTTTTCAGGGCCATGCTGTTTATCAGCTCCAGTGATTCGGCCCACCAGATATTCTTCTCTTCCAGGCTGTTCATCAAGGCGTCGGAAGGAGTTATGACATTTTTATAAACCCAAACGCAAAATTCCACATCTGCATCGGGGGAGTGTTCTTTTTGCGAAACGTATTGCTTGTATTCGGGAGCATTTTTCAATTGAAAAAAAACCTTTTTGATAAGGTCATTATCTTTCTGCCAGCTGATTTTACGCGACTTTATTGATTCGTTGTACATTTGGTCGCTGGCGAGAAAAGTGATAAAACTGTTAGCAGCCAGCCGCGACAACACCGGTTCGTTTTTTACAATATGACGGGGGGGCAAATCGGCATAATACCGTTCCTCCTCATGAGCAAGTTCCGGGAATATAAGCAGCAATGAAAGGTAGAGGTCGTAAATACGTTCGGCGCCCTGAAAAAGTGATTCAACCGATGCATTGGTGTTTTTATCAACCGATTGATGCCAAGCATACAGGGCCTGCATAACCCTTATCCTTAAATGTCGCCTGCTTAGCATGGAACTCTGTAATTAATTGTATGATGTATCGGGTATGATGTGCTGGTTACCGGAGAATGTATGAACCTAAGAGGATGATCCGACTTTTCCCTGATGCTAAAAGCTAATGGCAAACACTGCTTGCGGCAGGGCTCGGAAACTTCAGTAAACAGATTCAACTAATACCCCAGTTTGACTTTACCTATATCGGCAATGCGTTTTTCGGCGAGCCTGTTGGCGGCGAGGTAAGTCGGGATTTTATCCGAAGCAGCCTTACGGAGGATATCCAGGGTAAAGTCGTAAATCTTCTCGGTTTGTTTCATGGCTCGCTGCCTGTTGTAACCGGTTAATTCGGAATATACATTGATAAGGCCGCCGGCATTAATTACAAAATCGGGAGCATAGGTAATTCCCTTTTCCGTTAACATGGGTCCGTGAACCGATTCGTTAGCCAGTTGATTGTTTGCCGCTCCGGCAATTACCGAACATTTTAACCGGTTAATATTTTCGGTATTTAACGTGGCACCCAGGGCGCACGGGGCATAAATGTCCATATCCAGATCAAAAAAGTCGAGCTGATCGATGATGGTTGCCCCGGTTTCAGAGGCCAGTTGAATAAGGGCATCCTTATTCAAATCAACAATAGAAACTTTAGCTCCCTCTTTGGTAAGATGACGCACCAGGTTTTCACCTACATGCCCAATACCCTGTACAATGATTTTTTTTCCGGTGAGTGCTTCGTTGCCCCACGCACTTTTAGCGGCGGCTTTCATTCCCATATACACTCCATATGCGGTTACAGGAGAGGGGTCGCCGCCTCCACCCATCGATTCGGGAAGGCCTGTAACATATTTGGTTTCCATCCTCACATATTCCATATCCATGGTGCTGGTACCAACATCCTCAGCCGTGATGTACTTTCCATTGAGGCTCTCAATAAATTTACCAAAGCGGCGGAACATAGCCTCCGATTTATCCTTTCGGGAATCTCCGATTATTACTGCTTTGCCCCCTCCGAGGTTCAATCCGGTGATGGCGGCTTTGAACGACATTCCTCTCGATAAACGAAGTACGTCCTGCAGTGCGGCAGCCTCATTGTCGTACTTCCACATTCGGGTTCCTCCAAGGGCGGGGCCAAGTACCGTATTATGAATTGCAATAATTGCTTTGAGTCCTGATTCTTTATCATGACAAAAAACTACTTGTTCATGACCTGCTTCCGACATAGGATCAAAAACAGGATTAGTTTCGGCCATAGTTTCTTTTAACTCTTTTACTTCGATCATCAGAAGGGGTTTAATTAATTGAATAGCAATCGTCTATCACAGTCTTGATTGCGTTACCGAATGCAAAGGTAAACTATTTTAACTATTGATTTTTTACACTACCCCAACCGGATTGCTGTGGGTGTGGCAGGGAGTGTGTATTAATGAATAAAAAACATCTCAAGCACCCTGAGTATTCCCCAGGCCAATAATCCCGACACGGGAATGGTAAGCACCCAGGCCCAGATAAGTTTTATGGTAACTCCCCAACGTACTGCCGACACTCTTTTCACCATACCAACACCCACAATGGATCCGGTGATGGTATGTGTGGTTGAAACCGGAATTTTGAAAAACTGTGTTACAAAAAGAGTAATGGCACCGGCCGTTTCGGCGCTGAACCCTTCAAACGGAGTAAGTTTCGTGACCCGTTGCCCCATAGTTTTTACAATCCTCCATCCGCCAAACAAGGTACCGAAAGCAATTGCGGTATAGCAGGTGATGGGAACCCATGACGGAATGTGTCGGATATCGGAAATTATATTCTCCGACAGCATGGCCGCGGCGATAATTCCAATAACTTTCTGTGCATCGTTTCCACCGTGGCCCAAACTATATAAAGCTGACGATACCAATTGAAGCCGTCGGAAGGAAGTATCTACTTTGCTTGGGTTCGACCGTTTTACAATATGCATGGTTATAATGGCAACTATGTACGACAGTATCATCCCCATTACGGGGGCCAACACAATAAAATAGATAACGGGCATTACCTTATCCATGTTAAGGGCAAAAAAGCCGCCGGCATGAGCAACTCCGGCACCTGCAAAACCACCAATAAGTGTGTGCGACGAACTGGATGGGATACCCAGCCACCATGTGAACAGGTTCCAGGTGATGGCTGCTAAAAGTCCGGCCATCACTACTATAAGCGTGGTATACTCGGGAAAAACAGTTTTCGAAACGGTGTCGGCAACTTTCAGCTCAAAAAACCAGTAAGCCAGAAAGTTGAAGGATGCCGCCCAAATTACTGCCGTTAGGGGCGAAAGCACCTTGGTAGAAACAATGGTAGCAATTGAGTTAGCCGCGTCGTGAAAGCCATTGATAAAATCAAAAATCAGTGCCAGTATAATTACAACTACCAGTATTGTGGTCATACAATTTTGAGGTATCAGGCCATCTTAACAATAATTGATTCAATCACATTGGCCGCATCTTCACATTTGTCGGTAGCGGTTTCAAGTGCCGATAGTACCTCCTTGATTTTTATGATTTGTACAGCATCCTTTTCAAATTCGAATAATCTGGCTACCGCATTGTCAAAAATATCATCGGCATGATTTTCAATACTGTTTATTCTCACCAGCGAATCGGTAATGTCGCGCATTTTACTCATATTCTTCAATTCAAAAACTGCCCGGCGAAGTTCGGTGGTGCCTTTTTGAATAAGTTCGGCAAGTTTCACAATATCGGTAGTAACCTGATCGATCTTATACAGTTCCATGCGTTTTGATGATCCATGGATATAGTCCAGTACATCATCAATAGCCGAAACCAGGCGGTGGATATCCTCACGGTCAAACGGTGTAATAAAGTTTTTACTCAGCTCCTTGAAAATCTCATGCGTGATGTCATCTCCAACGTGTTCTATGCGTTCAATTTCACGGTACCATTTTCCTTTCTGCTCGGCCGTTTCGGCAATAACCAGTTGATATATGGCGTTTCCGCCCTCCTGTAAATTTGCCGCTGCTTTGTCGAAAAGCGGAAAAAACATGCGGTCTTTAGGAATAAAATATTTTAATATTGCCAGTGCCATAACTTAAGTACAGATAAATAACGGAATGAATTGGTATGACAAAAGTAGCTTTATTCCCTTAACATCCAAATAACCTGTCAGGGCATTTTAATTAACATGTTAAGCCCGGTATTTCGCAGGGACCTTCCTCACCAGATAAATTTATTGAGTAATTTTGAGGCCAAATTACAACTCGACAAACCGTGCTCTTAGCCAGAATATTTCAAAACAAATGTCCCAGATGCGGGGAGGGTGATTTTTTCAGATTTTCCTTTTTCAAAAAGCCTTCAAAATTTCATGAGATGTATGATTACTGTGAGCATTGCGGGTTATCATTTCACCAGGAGCCGGGGTATTATTTTGGGGCCATGTATGTAAGTTATGCCATCAATGTCGCCATCATGGTACTGGTTTGGATTGTAACGGCACTTTTAACAGGAGAGGATACATCCATCTGGTGGACCGTTCTCTTTTCGGTACTGGCCGGATTAATGGTAACACCATTCACATTCCGGTGGGCACGTTTAATCTGGATTAGTTTCTTCATCCGGTTTGAACCGGGAAAAACAAATAAACCGGGCAGCTATTAACGTGATATAATACGCAGCCTGGGGTTCCCTCGTCCCACTTCATATGGAATAACCTGGTAGTTTGAAACAATCAGGACTTCCAGTTTTGTAAGTTTCCCCAGTTCCGAAGGAAGCACAAAGTCGTCGCAACAGGCCGACACATCCAACTCGGTTAGTGAATTCAGGTCACCGATAAAGGCAGGCAGTGCCCCTTCGATTTCGTTTCGGTTCAGGTAAAGTGCTTTCAGGTTTTTCAATTCAGCCATGGTACCCGGTAACGATCGTAAGTTATTTTCCGACAGATACAGGTATTCCAGGTTTTTCATGTTCCCGGTAGTTTCCGGAAGGGTTTTAAGCCGGTTGTTCCTCATATCGAGTTCAACCAGCATGCTGAGCCGCCCTATTTCATCCGGTAATGATTCAATTTTGTTGAACCGCAGATTCAGCTTGTTCAGCCTGACGAGGTTACCAATGGCAGGGGGAACCGATTTTAATTTATTCGACTGAAATGAAAGTTTTTCGAGTGAAGTAAGGTTGCCAATAAAATCAGGAATTTCACCAATGTTGTTTCTGAAAAGATTTAACTTTTTTAATTGATTCATTCCTGCAAGAAATTCCGGTACCGAATCGAGTTCTGCCTGGCTCAGGTTCAGCTCTTTTACCGTTGATGGAGTTGAACGGGCCTTTTCAATTTTCCTGTGGTAGCCACACGCAGACAATACACAGAGCAGTGCCAAAGCCTGTAACAAAAGTGAAGGTTTCCTTTTATCGATCATCACTGCTCTCTAAATTGAATGTTTATACCTTTATCCCGATAAAATTACTAAATTTTGAAGTCGCTTAAAAGCCTCAACAAATACTTTTATAAATACCGTGGCAGGTTTGTAGCCGGGATTTTGTTCGTAACCATCTCGAATATTTTCGGGATAGTCCCTGCAAAGCTTATACGATACGCCATTGATGAGGCGAACGGACAAATTAACTGGTATAAACTAACTGGTATATTTGAAATGAGCAGCGATTTTGTAAATGCCATTTCTTTTAACCTGCTTTTGTTTGCTTTGCTGGTTTTGATCATGGCGTTACTAAAAGGATTGTTCATGTTTTTTATGCGCCAAACAATCATAGTCGCTTCCAGGCACATCGAGTTTGATATGAAAAATGAAATTTACAAACATTATCAAACGCTCGACTATGGATTTTATTCAGGAAGCAGCACCGGCGACCTGATGAACCGCATCAGCGAGGATGTAAGCCGTGTGCGAATGTATGTGGGTCCGGCTATCATGTACACGGTGAACCTCGCTGTTATGTTTATACTGGTAATTTATGCCATGCTGCA
>CAZPKJ010000066.1:5533-9992 GCA_964587075.1 uncultured Flavobacteriaceae bacterium
TTGCTTCCGCTACCCGTATTGTCGTTAATCATTTATTATGTCGAAAGCATTATCAACCGCAAAAGCGAAAAGGTGCAGTCGAAGCTCTCATCGCTATCAACTTTTGTTCAGGAAGCATTCTCCGGGATACGGGTGGTGAAATCATTTACCAGAGAACAGCATACCATTGATGAATTTGCCCGCAGTGCCAGCGATTACAAGAAGGTTTCCATGGACCTGGTAAAGGTTAACGCATTGTTCCATCCCTCGCTGCTTGTTCTTATCGGATTGAGTACGATTCTTACCATTTACATAGGTGGAATCAAGGTCATGCAGGGTGCCATAACCATTGGTAACATTGCCGAATTTGTGATATATGTGAATATGTTAACCTGGCCGGTGGCTGCCCTGGGGTATGTGGTATCACTCATTCAGCGCGCTGAAGCATCTCAACGGAGGATCAATGAATTTCTCCATACACAACCCGGTATTGTCCCGGGGGCTGAACCACCCTTTGCCATGAAAGGTGAGGTAGAATTCCGCAATGTCAGTTTTGCCTATCCGTTAAATGATACGCCGGTGCTAAAAGATATCAGCTTTAAGATAAAACCCGGCCAGTCGCTTGCCATTACCGGTCGTACCGGATCGGGTAAATCCACCATCGCGCACATCCTGTTACGTTTTATTGATCCAACCAGCGGAGAAGTGTTCATTGATGGAAAGAATCTGAAAACATTAAATCTTGAATCCTTCCGTTCGCAATCGGGGTTTGTACCGCAGGACGTATTCTTATTCAGCGAAACTATCGGGAACAATATAGCATTTGGGTTTACCGATGAACCGGAAGGAGAAAGCCGAATCAACAGGATACATGAGGCAGCCGCCACCGCCTGTATTTTAGAGAGTATACTTGAATTTCCAAAGGGATTCGAAACCCGGGTAGGAGAGCGGGGAATAACTCTGTCGGGCGGACAAAAGCAAAGAATTTCCATAGCAAGGGCAATAGTCAGGGAACCAACCCTCCTGTTATTTGACGACTGCCTTTCGGCGATTGATACCGTTACCGAAAAACAGTTGTTGCAAAACCTGAAGAAATATATGTCATCAAAAACGACCGTAATTATCAGCCACCGTATCTCTTCCGTCAAGGACGCCGATCAAATACTGGTGATTGATCGGGGACAGGTTATGGAAATGGGTACCCATCAGGATCTGGTGGCTGCCGGGGGTTTATATGCTGAACTTGTTGAAAGACAAACCATTGAGTCGGAGTTTAGTAAGAGCGCCGGGGAACATTAAATCATCCATACAACCTGTTGGGTATATGTGAAATTGTTTTGGTGAGCAGCTGGCAGCCTGAAATAACGGATAACAGTGTTTATATATGACATTTATTCTTCATCAAATTTCAGCTATTCGTTAAAAACCAATTATTTTTCTATTTTTGTCTTAAAATCATTGCTATATGGCTGAATTTGACAACAACGATCAACGTGGGGACATATTTGCTAAAGCCGTAAGGGCAGGGAAGAGGACCTATTTTTTCGATGTCCGTTCCACCCGGAACAACGATTATTATCTCACCATTACAGAAAGTAAGCGCCGGTTTTCGGAAGGAAGTGAGAAACCTTTTTTTGAGAAGCATAAGATCTTTTTATATAAAGAGGATTTTGAAAAATTCAGCGAAGGGTTGCAGGAAGCGGTTAATTACATCCGTGAAAATTTCCCCGGCGCAGGCTCCGATTCCGGCGACCGGCCGGCACAGGGAAGCGATTTTACCAACCTCGACTTCGATGACCTGGGCAAGTGAACAAACAGCCTGAAGCCCCGTTTTTTAATAGCCCTGATATTTGAATTTTCATGGTTGCCTGTCCGGATTTCAAGACAGATCCTTCGGAGCAACTTGTTTTAGTACAATTCCGTCTTTGATCTGTAAGACCAGCGGAATATTTTTATAAATTGTATTATGATTATCAAAATTTAATTGTTTACTTTGATTCAAGTTTAATTTAACGCAACCTATGAAAAGAAACTTACTAAGCCTTTTTTTACTATTATTCATATTGAGCAAAAGCGCCGTTGCGCAACCATGTGTTGGATCTCAAACTATCACCGCTTCTCCTTTACCAACTCCAATCAATACCTATGCTGTTGGTACCGTGGTTACTTTCTGCTATTCGGTAAGTAATTATTCACAGTCGGGTGCCGATTGGATTGCCGGAGTGGTTCCTACACTGGGACCGGCATGGGACGCATCAACCCTGATGCCGGTTTCGGCTGCAGCCAGTTGCGACGGACAAGGTAACTGGGCCTGGTATCCCAGTTGTACCGGTACCGCCTCGGGCATCACTTACGGCCCGGGATTTTATTATGACTCACCTGCAGGAAGTACTTCAGGAACCCTGGATGGTATACCCGGAAATAATTTCGGCGATAATTGCCAGAATCACACGTGGACTTTCTGTTTTTCCGTTCAGGTTGGCCCATGTGTAACGCCGGGAGCCAACTCACTGGCTATTTCGGTAACGGCCCTATCGGATTATTCGGCTGGTTCCTGGGGAACCAATGCCTGTATTGACCCTCCCTACAGCTATGGTCCAATAACCTGTGCCAACAATTGCGCCCTGATCGTTCAAAATATTAATATTACCAATGCATCCTGCAGCAATACCAATGATGGTGCCATAACAGCCATTCCAGGCAGCGGAACACCTCCTTATACCTACCAGTGGAGCAACGGAGCCACCACACAAACCATTAATAACCTTGCACCTGGCATATATACCCTGACCGTTACCGATTCGACCTATTGTACAAAAACGGTAACCATACCCGTAGGCAGCCCGCAGCCTATTGTAACCAATGGTACCGTTATCGACAACAACTGTACGGTCAGCGACGGATCTGTTACATTATCCCCGACAGGGGGAACCGCTACCGGTTACACTTATTTATGGAACACCGGAGCTACTACCAATTCACTAAGTAACCTTACGGGAGGCACTTACATTGTAACTGTAACCGATACCAACAATTGCACAGTAGTTGACACATTCAATATTACCGCCTTTACGGCGATCAGCCTGGTAACCTCAGCAACCACAACAACCTGTAACACTTCAAACGGAACTGCTTCGGTAGTTGCCAGCGGAGGTACTGCACCATATACTTACGACTGGCAACCTCAGGGAGGAAACGGCTCAACCGCCACAGGGCTGCCGGCAGGCACTTACACGGTAACCGTTACCGATGCCGATGGCTGTACCTCATCGGAATCCGTTACTGTGCAGGCAACCGGAACATTTACATTATCAACCTCATTCGTTCCACTCGGATGTGATCCGGCGGGTACCACAACAGCAACCGTAAACGTCTCAGGTGGAACCGGTCCGTTTACCTACCAGTGGCTGCCATCAGGTGGCAATCAGGCAACCGCCACCGGTCTTGCTTCGGGTAATTACACCGTTGTGGTAACCGATGCCAATAATTGTATTGATTCGGCATTCATTACTATTCCTGCCGTTGTTGCGGTTACGGCTACCACTTCATCAACAGTTGTACAGTGTAACCAGCCTAACAGCGGTACAGCAACTGTGAACGCCGCTGGTGGTACTTCGCCTTACACCTATCTCTGGTCCAACGGATCAACATCCGCAACAGCAGGCAACCTTTCGGGAGGAACATTTACGGTAACCGTTACCGATGCCAACGGATGTACGGTAACTGAAACGGTTTCGGTGGCAGTCATCCCCGATGTTTTTGCATCCGCAGGGTCCGGCCAGAGCATATGCAACGGTGATGCGGCCAGTCTTTCGGGCAGTGCCAGCGGCGGCACGGCACCATTTGCCTATTCATGGAGCAATGGAAACAACAACGCCGCCCAAGCGGTAAGTCCAACCACTACTACTACCTATACGCTCACCGTTACCGATGCCAATAATTGTACAGCAAGTTCATCAGTTACGGTAACTGTAATTGATTATCCTGTGGTAACGGTTTCACCCGATACCGATATCTGTGATGGTGCTTCAACCACACTCAATGCTTCGGGTGGTGCTACTTATTCCTGGTCGCCTGTTAACGGACTCAGTGACCCAAACATATCCAATCCTGTAGCTTCTCCTGCAACAACAACCACCTACACGGTAACTGTAAGCAATGCGCAGTGTTCTTCAACCGGAACCGTAACTGTTAGTGTTGCAGCTCCTGTGATAGCCGCATTTGTTACCGACACCACTCAGGGACAGGCTCCGCTGACCGTTAACTTTACAAACAATTCGGCCGGTGGTGCCACATATGCCTGGAATTTTGGAGATGGCTTTACAAGTTTCGATGTCAACCCTACCCATGTTTATGCCATCCAGGGGACATATACCGTTGAATTGATTGCTTACAATACACTTGGCTGCACCGATACTGTCAGGTATTCATTTATCATTGTTGATTCAAAATCATTATTGATTGTACCGAATATATTTAC
>CAZPKJ010000066.1:10002-14994 GCA_964587075.1 uncultured Flavobacteriaceae bacterium
GAGGAAGGCATCACGTCGATTGATGTGGTAATTCTGAACCGTTGGGGTAAAGAAGTTTATAACTGGAGCAAAACGAATGGCTCTTGGGATGGTAAGTCGAAAGACGGAAACGAGCTTCCCGAAGGTGTTTATGTCTACATCATCAAGGCCAAAGGTGTCGACGGCAAGGCCCACAACTTCGAAGGTGCCGTGCAATTGATCCGTAATAAAAAGTAGAGCAGTTTCAGTAATCGGGAGCAGAATGGTGTAAAAAGATATGCCTTTGCAAACGCTGATACCGGATTCAGATACGTTGCCGTATCCGTAAAAAATGTACAGGCTCCTGATGGAAATAAAAATGAAAAATCAGCTTCAAAAGAGAATAACAGGACACCAGAATTAATTATAACAGATGAAGAAATAAACATCAGCGCATTAGTAAATATCACCGGAACGAATAACCTGCCGGTTTTGGCTCATTACAACCAACTTATTTTGCAATCGATCATTCAACCTGTCGATTGAATAAAACCTAACACAACCAAGGCCTATGAGACAATTAAAAATTACTAAATCTATTACCAACCGGGAGAATGCATCTCTCGAAAAGTATTTACAGGAAATTGGAAGGGAGGATTTGATTAATGCCGAGGAGGAGGTGAAGCTTGCCCGGCGAATCAAGCAGGGCGATCAGGCTGCATTGGAAAAGCTTACCAGGGCTAATTTGCGATTTGTTGTTTCCGTTGCCAAGCAATACCAGAACCAGGGGTTAAGTTTACCTGATCTGATTAACGAAGGAAACCTGGGGCTAATAAAAGCTGCCAAACGATTCGATGAAACCCGTGGTTTCAAATTTATTTCTTACGCTGTTTGGTGGATTCGTCAATCCATCATGCAGGCTCTGGCCGAACAATCACGGATTGTAAGACTTCCGATAAACCAGCTGGGATCGGTAAACAAAATCAAGAAAGCATTTTCCATTCTCGAACAAAAGTTCGAACGCGAACCAAGTAACAGTGAGTTATCATTCGAACTGGATGTACCCGAAGAAAGTGTTGCCAACACCATGAAGATTTCAGGTAAGCACGTCAGTGTGGATGCTCCTTTTGTAAATGGTGAAGAACACAGTTTGCTGGATGTACTCGAAAACCCCGATTCTCCTTTAGCCGACCGGACCCTGATGCACGAGTCGCTGAACCAGGAAATAAACCGTTCACTTTCTACCCTCACACAACGGGAGAGCGATGTGGTAAAGTTGTTTTATGGAATTGGCGTTAATCACAGCTACACGCTCGAAGAAATAGGAGCCAAATTTGATCTCACCAAAGAGCGTGTACGTCAGATTAAAGAAAAGGCCATCCGCCGTTTGCGTCACAATTCCAGATGCAAATTGTTGAAGTCGTACCTGGGCTGAGGTTCGGAAAACTATTTATTTTTCAACCTCGATACTTCCTCAGTTAACAGGCTTACGGCTGTTTCGCACGACTTTTTAAAAGTTGAGAATACTTTCGGTATCTGACCGGTATGGAATTCATCCCTGGTGAGTTCTTCCAGTTCTTCGATGAGTTTTACAAGCTTATCGATCCTTAACAGGTTCACCGTTGATTTAATTTTGTGAAACGAGTGATAAGCCGATTTCCAGTTTTTGCCGGTAATATGCAATTCAGCTTCCCTGATGAGCGCAGGAATTTGAGTGATGAGCATTTGCAGCAAACTTATAACATCGCTTTTATTTCCGCCAAACAACTCAATCAGCCGAATGGTGTTGGCAGAAACCATTTGCTGGTTAATGGACAGGCTTTTTTCCCTGCTCCGTTCCTCCGCTTTGCCCCGGTTCATTTGTTTCATGATGGCTGTTTGCAATTCATGCGGACTGTAAGGTTTGGTTATATAATCACTCATTCCCAGCGCCATCGCCTTTTCTTTTTCCTGCACACTGGCATAAGCCGTAAGTGCAATAATGGGTATGTTGTTAACCGGCGCCGACAGGGTGTTACGAATGGTTTGTGTAAGTTCATATCCGGTCATTTCGGGCATTTGAACATCCATCAGTATGATATCGAAATCCTGGGAGTTTAATTTTTCGAGTGCTTCCTTTCCGTTATTCGCAATAACAACAGTAAAGCCCATTTTAGTTAATAGTTTCTGAGCCAGGAACTGATTTACCTTATTATCTTCTACCAAAAGGATATGGAACGACGACAAATCAAGCGCGTTAAAGCTGGTGTTGGCCTTCGACGGCCCGCGGCTTTTTTGAAGCGGCTTAACCAGTTTAAACGGCAATTCAACCTTAAAAACGGATCCGGCACCAACTTTACTGTTTACCGAAATTGTTCCTCCGATTAAGTCCACCAGTTGCTTCACAAGTGCCAGGCCCAATCCGGTTCCTGTGGTTTGGCCCGAAGAGGTATCACGAACCTGTGTAAACCGTTCAAAAATAGAATCTATTTCACTCTCAGGAATACCAATTCCGGTATCGGAAATAGCAAACAGCAGTTTCATATCATGGTCACCTGCCTCGGTCACCTGTACTTCTAAACGAACCAACCCCTGGCTGGTATATTTTACAGCATTGGCCAGCAGGTGTATCAATATTTGCTTCAACCTGAGTTTATCGCCTATAATCAATTCCGGTAACTGGTTATCGTAATTAAAGTTCAGCTCCAGTTTTTTCTCTGTGGCCTTAGCCCTTAATTCTTGTGCGATTTCAGCGAAAAGTGATTTAGGGTCGAATGATTGTTGATCTATTTTTATTTCACCCGACTGGATTTTTGAGTAATCGAGCAAATCGCTTACTACGTTGTTCAAATTGCCTGCCGACAACCGGATAGTATTAATGTATTCAAGCTGCTCGGCCGTAGGGTGGGTGTCGGCAAGTAAGGTAGCCATACCCAATACATCGTTCAGAGGAGTTCGGATTTCATGACTTATATTGGCGATAAATTTATCTTTTAACGCAACAGCTTTTTCGGCCAGCTCTTTTTCATTCTTTGCTTCTTCAACATCGTAACGAAGTTTTATCCCTTTTGCTTTAAGTGCTACCTCTTCATTTAGCAAACTGGATGCGAGTTCGTAATGAAGCTTATGGTGATTTAAGGCATCTTTAAAATTACCCGTACCCTCATACGCTTCGGCAATGGATTTATGAATGAGATTTTTAGGATAAGATGACTTTTGCGCATTGGTAATTTCAAGTGCCTCAAACAACACTTTAAGAGCCAGTTCGAATTGTTTTTGTTCGTTGTACAACTTGCCCAGGTTGCGAAGAAGATCAGCTTTCAATATCATGTCGCCGGCAATATTGGTATAATCAATCGCTTTGTAAAAGAAGTCGATGGCACGGTCGAATTCCCTGTGTTTGGTTAAAAGGATTGCCAGGCTGCCGGCAGCTTTGGCCTGAATTTCGGAAGCTTTCAGTTTATCGGCCATAGCCAGGCTCTTGTCGAGGTTTACCAGTGACTCATCCAGAATTCCTGCCCAATTCAGGCAGTTCCCAAGGTAAAACAGGGTGGAAGCAATTTTTAGTTCATCGCCGAGCTTTTCAAATAGTTTCAGAGCTTGTTGATGATAGGATATTGCCTGGTCATATTCCTTTAATGCCTTGTAAATATTGCCGGTTTTATTGAATGCGTCTCCCAGCAGAGCCTGGTCTTTTAACTGACGGGCAGTTTGTAATGACCTGAGCTGCGACTCAAGTGCCTGTTCATAGTTACCTGCAATAAAACACATTTGCGATAAAAGCACTCCTGCGGCATGAACTTTCTCCGGGTTGTGATCCTTTTCAAAACAATTGATCGCCTCGTGGAGATATTTATAAGCGCCGGCCACATCATCTTTGTCAAACTGTATTCTCCCCAGTTCCAGGTTACATTCTCCCATTCCCTGAAAAAAAGCGATGTTTTTCGATAACAAAAGGGCCTTTTCAAAAAACTCCTTCGACTGGTCAACATCCACCTCAAGTAATGCACGTGCAGTTTCAACAAGATGAGGGATCACCTCTTCTCCGTTGTAACTTTCATTAACAGCAATTCCCGGGTTGTTTTTCGTCATAAATTAATGGTACCGGTAACAAATATAATGTTTTAACAGCTTGGTTATTAATTAATGGTTTGGATGACAGGAAAACAGATACAGGAAAAATCGATCAACCATTTGATAAACAGTCAGGTGTGAATTTTACCGGATTAGATGAAACCATCCTTTCCGGGTTTTGATTCTTCGTTTTGAAGGCGAAACTTCAATGGAATAACTGGCAATGAAGCTATACAATCCTGCCGGAGCCTCCCGGTTATTAAAGGAACCGTTCCAGGCTCCCCCGATACCAGGGACGTACGATTCATGCAAAAGTTGCCCCCACCGGTTAAAAATCCTGATTTTATAATCTTTGAAATTGAGTCCGTTTCCATAAAACAAGTCATTTTTACCGTCACTGTTGGGCGTAAATGCCAGCGGGAAAAAAAGTGTTGCCTCACATAATTCCAAAACCTCCACAGATGCTGTTCGTGTACATCCGCTGGCATGGGTCACAACCACCGAATAAATACCTTCATCCGTTACTGTAATGGATGCCACCGTGTCGTTGGTTGGACTCCAAAGGTAGCCCAGACCTGTTCCGGCATTGAGCTGGGCGTATTCGTTATTATCGCGACAAATAGTTATTTGAGGAGGAAGCGGAATTACCGGAACCGGGATAATGGTTAAAAGGAATGTATCACGCCTTGCGCAAAAACCATTTGTAACGGTAACCATATATGTTCCCGAATCACTCACCGAAATAGAGGACGTAGTGGCACCGTTCGACCACATATAAGTTGAATTCGGCGAAGCAGCATTCAGTATGATTTGTTCCCCTTCACAAAGTGTAGTATCGGATGGGAGCGAAAAAACCGGTGCGTTCCCAACAGTAACCGTAACGGTTATGGAGTTTTGCACGCCATTCCATAAGTAAGTTGTTGTTTGGGCCGGTGTAACCTGCAGCATGTTGTTTATGGCAGTAAGTGTGTCGGTTGGGCT
>CAZPKJ010000067.1:0-378 GCA_964587075.1 uncultured Flavobacteriaceae bacterium
AATTATCAGCGTTATTAAACAACGCTCGATTTATACTATTAAAAAGGTGAAATGTTACAAAAGCCTGAATTCAGGCACATTTTAGGCTGAAAAGCAAAAAGCGGGCAGTTAACATCCCGGATAAAACTTTCGCCGGTTAAAAATTCGGTTTCAACAAATACCGGCTGTAAAATTCATTAATATGTCCGATTACCTCATCGGCCGTATCGGCGATTTTGAAAAGATTTAAGTCTTCTTTGTTGATATTGCCATGTTCCAGCATGGTGTTGCAAATCCAGTCATACATACCCTGCCAATAACTTTTACCAGCCAGGATAATCGGGAACCGTGCTATCTTACCGGTTTGGATTAAAGTGAGCGCTTCAAAAAATTCATCCA
>CAZPKJ010000067.1:388-3315 GCA_964587075.1 uncultured Flavobacteriaceae bacterium
AAATCCTCCCGGAAGCACTACGAACCCCTGCGAGTATTTAATAAATACGGTTTTTCTTACGAAGAAATAATCGAATGTGATACTTTTATCGTGGTCGATATATTCATTTGGTTGTTGTTCGAATGGCAGTTTGATATTTACGCCTACCGATTTGCCACCCGCTTTTTGGGCTCCCTTGTTGGCAGCCTCCATGATCCCTGGTCCGCCTCCGGAAATTATTCCGTATCCTTCTCCGGCAATTTTATAGGCTATTTCTTCTGCCAGATCATAATAAGGAGTTCCGGGCGCGGTGCGTGCCGAACCAAAAATAGAAACACAAGGGCCTATTTTGGATAGTTTTTCGTACCCTTCAACAAATTCGGCCATAATTTTAAAAATTGACCAGGTATCGTTGGCCCTGATTTCCTGCCAGTCTTTTTCAGTAAAGGCTCTGCGGATTTTTGCTTCGTCAGAATTCATCTTATGTAAATAAAAACCGTTTTTACGGAAAAAACAAAATAAGGTTTGAATAAATAATTAACAACCGGATCAGTTCATTTCAAGCTTCAGGTACTTTCCGGTAATACTGTTCTTGTTTTTTATAATATCGGCTGGTGTACCCTCAGCAACAATTTCGCCTCCGCGTTTGCCACCTTCGGGGCCAATATCAATGATATGGTCGGCGCTGCGGATTACGTCCATCTGGTGTTCAATTACTAAAACAGTATTGCCTTTATCAGTGAGTTTATGCAACACATCCAGCAGGATCCGAACATCTTCGAAATGTAATCCGGTAGTAGGTTCATCGAGGATATAAAAAGTATTTCCGGTATCACGTTTTGATAACTCGGTAGCCAGTTTTACCCGTTGTGCCTCTCCTCCCGAAAGGGTAGTTGATTGCTGGCCAAGAGTAATGTAACCCAGCCCAACATCCTTGATAGTTGTAATTTTATGGGCAATGGAAGGCATATTTGCGAAAAAATCAACAGCATCCTCAATGCTCATATCGAGGATATCGTTAATGGATTTTCCTTTGTATCGCACTTCAAGTATTTCCCTGTTGTATCGTTTGCCATTGCAACTTTCGCAATGAACATAAACATCAGGCAGGAAATTCATTTCAATAACACGCATACCGGCTCCCTGGCATGTTTCGCAACGGCCACCTTTAACGTTAAATGAAAACCAGCCCGGCGGATATCCACGTATTTTTGACTCGGGAAGCTGCGCGTACAAATTCCTGATGTCGCTGAAAACACCCGTATATGTGGCAGGATTGCTTCGTGGTGTACGTCCTATAGGTGATTGATCTATTTCTATAACTTTATCAACATGTTGAATTCCCTTAACCGATTTGTAAGGTAGCGGCTTTACGGTTGAGCGGTAAAAATGCTGGTTTAAAATAGGGTAGAGGGTTTCATTGATCAGTGTTGACTTGCCACTGCCACTAACACCTGTAACACAAATAAATTTACCAAGCGGAAATGACACATTAACTTTTTTGAGATTATTACCGGCAGCACCGGTTATAGAAAGTGTTTTACCATTTCCTTTTCTGTTCAGTGATTCAGGCGGTGCGATTTTACCATTAAGATATTGAGCGGTCATGGTATTTGAAGCCAAAATTTCATCTGGAGTACCCTGCGCAACCACTTTTCCGCCATGCAATCCGGCGCCCGGGCCAAGGTCGATTATATAATCGGATGAAATGATGGTTTCCTTGTCATGTTCAACTACAATAATTGAATTTCCCAGATCCCGCAGTTCACGGAGTGAGTTTATCAGTCGAACATTATCCCTCTGGTGCAAACCTATGCTTGGCTCATCAAGAATATATAACACGCCAACCAGCTGAGAGCCTATTTGAGTAGCCAGCCGGATGCGTTGTGATTCGCCACCCGACAAACTCCGTGACGAGCGGTCAAGAGTCAGGTAGTCGAGTCCTACATCCAGAAGAAAACGGATACGTTTGCGAATTTCCTTGATGATTTCACGACCTATTTCCTGTTGCCGTTTGTTGAGTTTGCTTTCAATTGCAGCAAACCATTGGTTAAGCTGGAGAATATCGAGGTTGGCCAGCTCAGATATATTCTTATTATCGATTTTAAAATACAGTGATGATTTTTTGAGCCGTGAACCATTACATTCGTTACAGGTAACGGGTTGCATAAAATTTTGTGCCCATTTTTTCAGTGCCGGTGTTGAATTTTCATTCAATTGCCCTGCAATAAAATTTACAATTCCTTCAAAAGCCATTGTGTACTGGTTGGCTTCTCCGTCGCGGTATTCACGGTTCACTTTAAAAACTTCATCCGACCCATATAAAATAACATTAAGAGCGTCATCAGCAATTTCACCAATTGGTGTAGTAAGATTGAATCCATATCTGCGGCCTATGGCTTGTATTTGAGCGAATATCCAGTTGTCCTTGTAAGGCCCCAGCGGAGCAATGCCTCCAGCCTTTATGGTTACCGATTTGTCGGGTATAATACTGTTGTTGTCGATTTCGGGCACCGTACCGAGCCCGTTGCAGCGCGGGCATGCCCCATAAGGTGAGTTGAATGAAAAAGTATTTGGAGCAGGTTCGTCGTACGAAATTCCCGAAGTCGGGCACATGAGGTGTTGTGAAAAATGCTTTACATCATTATTATCCTCAATCAAAACCATCAGCGAACCTTTTCCATGTTTCAGTGCGGTTCGTACCGAATCGGCAACCCGGTCTTTTTCCGACGGCGAAACACTGATGCGGTCGATGACTATTTCAATGTCATGCGTTTTATATCTGTCGGCCTGAAGTCCCTTTTTAATATCGGTTATGGTTTCATCAATTCGTACTTTTAAAAAGCCCTGTTGCAAAATGGATTCAAACAACTCCCTGTAATGCCCTTTCCTGCCTTTCACAACCGGTGACAGAAGCATTATTTTCTGGCCGGAGAATTTATCTAAGA
>CAZPKJ010000067.1:3325-14356 GCA_964587075.1 uncultured Flavobacteriaceae bacterium
CAGCCTCGCCAAGGATCGCAATGCAGTGTTATGGATTGATGATCTGGTCGTCGGAAAGGCGGATCATTTTTTCACCGGTAACATAGCTGAATGCTTCACCGGCCCGGGCAAATAATAACCGCATGAAGTCATATATTTCCGTAATGGTACCAACAGTTGACCTGGGATTGGTATTGGTTGTTTTTTGTTCGATGGAGATGACCGGGCTCAGCCCCGATATTTTATCAACATCGGGCCTTTCCATATTACCTAAAAAATTGCGTGCGTATGCCGAAAAAGTTTCCATGTACCGGCGCTGACCTTCGGCATATATGGTATCAAATGCCAGCGATGATTTGCCACTGCCGCTCAACCCGGTAATTACAACCAGTTTTTCGCGAGGGAAACTCAAATCGATATTCTTCAAATTGTGTACCCGCGCCCCAAGAACTTCAATTTGATCGGTATGGTATATGGTAGATTCCGGCATGTTAAAATTGGCTGCAAAGTTACACAAAAGTGAGGGGTTCAGGAGCGATGGAACCAAATCCAATTATATCGCTTTTCGGCTGAAAATCAGTACGTAATAAATCCTGCCAGGCACCATGGTGTAGCCTGGCTACAGCGAACACATCTCAGCCACTAAAAATTTACCCGGGAGTGCGGTAAAGTCTTAAAAATTGAACAGGGGTTTTATTCGTAATCGAAATAAGGAACCGTATCGTCCGATATCGTTTCCTTTTGCTGCCAGTAAGCCATGGTAACCACCCGTCCTTCTATACTTTTGAGCAGCCGGCCGTAAACAGCATTAATCACGTTAAAGGTAACATCGGTAACACCTAATACGAATTTTTCATCAGCCGGCGGTGCAGCTGTTTCTCCTTCAGCTACAGCCGGAGCGCCTTTAGGAGGAGGAGCGGAAACTACTACCACTTCATAACCGTTATGCTGAAGTAATGATTTCAGAAATTCGGCCCTTTCGGGAGTTATACCCGATTCCACGATGGCGCATTTTATCCCGTTTAGGTCATCGAACAAATGATTTTTGTTAATTGCCATTATCTGTTATTTTACCAGGGCGCTTATATAACCGAATACATTTCCATAGATTCCGCTCACTATTATACCAATCACACAAACTGCCAGACCGGTGGCGGGAAAGGCACCAGTTTTAATTTTTGGCAGCGGATTCAGGTTGTTACCGGTAAACATCAGCTTAATTACAAACAAATAATAATACAAAGCTACAACCATGTTCAGCGCGGCGATGGTGATTAGAATATAGTTTCCCTGTTCAGCTCCGGCAAACAGGAGGAAAAACTTGGCAAAGAAACCGGCTGCGGGTGGTATGCCGGCTAACGAAAAAAGCGATATGGCCAATATCCACGTAAGTGCAGGGTTGGTTTTATACAAGCCCGAATAATCATCCACAATTTCTTTACCGGTAGCATCACTGATAACGGAAACAACACCAAAGGCTCCCAGGTTCGAGAAAACATAAACCAGCACGAAATAAATTACCGACGATTCACCCAGGTCCGACTGACCGCTCATGCCCACCAGAATAAAACCAACCTGTACAATGGAAGAAAAAGCCAGCAGCCTTTTGATATTGGTTTGCCGGATAGCAAACAGGTTGCCAATAACCATGGTAGCCACCGACAGCATAAACAGCACCTGGTACCAGAATTCTTCAAGCGGTTTGAATGCATTAAACAAAACCGTTGTCATAACAAATAACACGGCACCTTTCGAAACTACCGATAAATACGCGGTAATACTTATGGGTGATCCCTCATAAACGTCGGCAGTCCAAAGGTGAAACGGGACAGCTGATATTTTAAAACCGAATCCTGCAATAATCAGGATTAGTGCCAGAATATTCAGCGAACCGTCGTTCAGCAAAGCAGGTAATACCGAAAGGTCAAGGGTACCGTTCATGCCATAAATAATGGAGAAGCCAAATAATATTATACCCGATGCAAAAGCCGACATCATGATCATTTTAAGTGCCGCTTCGGAGGAACGCTTTCGTGCCAGGTCGAAGTTTACCAATGCTGCCAGCGGTATGGTTGCCAGTTCAAGTCCTATGTAAAACATAAGCAGGTTACCACTGGATATCATGAAATACATACCAAGTAATGTCGAAAGTATCAACAGGTAATATTCGAAGGCATGTTTGTGTTTTCTGAGCCAGTCATAAGCCATGAAAGAAACCAGAACGGTGGCAAACGCCAATATGTTTTTCTGAAAAACAATCAGATTCGAAGTGTTAAACATACCCCCGAAAAGAGTCCCCTGTTCATTCCCGAAAAATCCTGCCGCCAGGTTAAGCACCAAAATTAAGTTTATCCAGCCAAGCATTCTTGCATTGTTACCGGGTTCGGCAGATTCGGCAAGCTTCATCACCAGTATTACAAATAAAGAAAGTATGAGTAACAACTCATGCTTCATTAAAATAAAAAAATCGTTCAGCGACATCAGTGATCTTTTAGTTTGTAACCAGGTTTACCAATTCCATTCTTCAATCCGTTTTAAAATCCTACAATCCGGTTCATAATAAATGCCGATCCCGGCTCCAGAAGGTTATAAATCCAGAACGGCGCAACACCCATTGCCACTATGGCTGTAACCAATATTACAGCTGCCGACTTTTCGTACCATGAGGCATCCGAAAGGCTCTCATGGCTTTCATCCTCAACCGGTCCCATAAGCGATTTGCCTGCAGCACGGAGTATATACACAGCCGTTACCACTATGGATGCACAGGCTACTATAGTGGCGAGTTTATAAATTTTACCGGGATTTTCCCACGACCCCATAAATATGGTCATCTCGGCAACGAAACCGCTAAACCCGGGTAAGCCAAGCGAACACAAACCGGCGATTATAAATGTGGTTGAAATAAAAGGCATTACTTTAAGCAATCCCCCCAGTTTTTTTACATCGCGCGTGTGTGTTCTTTCATAAATCATTCCTATAACGGCGAAGAAAAGTGCGGTCATTAAACCATGTGAAACCATTTGCATCACGGCACCGGTGATGGCCGTTTTAGTGAGCATACCAATTCCAAGCAGCACGAACCCGCAATGACTCACCGATGAATATGCATTAATATATTTCAGATCCGTTTGCATCATGGTTGCAAAGGCACCGTAAATGATAGCAATAGCCGAAAGCACCACTATGATGGTTGAATATTCAATGGCACCATCGGGCATAAGTGTAACGGCAGCTCTGAGGCAACCATATCCTCCCAGCTTCATGGATATTCCGGCAAGGAACATGGATGCGGCTGTGGGTGCCGATGAATGTCCGTCGGGCACCCAGGTATGAAAAGGAAAAATGGCGGTGAATATCCCGAATCCGACAAATAAGAACGGGAAAAATATAACCTGAATGTTATGATCGATAAACTGCTGGGAAATTTCAATGAAACTGAAAGTGTTGAGGCCGTTTGAATCGTATGCATTAAAATAGAGTCCGGTCAAACCTACAAAAACCAACGCGCTACCCGCCATCAGCATTAAGGCAAGCTTCATGGCGCTGTACTCATTTTTGCCGCTGCCCCAAATGGCAATAAGAAGGAATTTGGGAATAACGGCAATCTCCAGAAAGAAGAACATAGTAAACAAATCGAGTGCAATAAAAAATCCATAGGCTCCCAGGCTCAGTAATGTAAGCAGGATAAAAAATTCCTTACTGAGTCGCGACTCATTCCAGGAAACCAGGATACCTGCCAGCACTACCAGCGCGGTTAACAAAATCATGCTGACACTTATTCCATCTACGCCCACCAGGTAGTGAATATTCAAAGGTTCAAACCAGCTATACGATGAAGTGAACAGCATCTGGCTGATGTCGCCGGCCGTACGCGTTTCAATAAATTTCAATGTAAGAACAACCGATAATATCAGTTGTACCAGGGCACCGGCCAGTGAGATCAGCCGTACCTGCTTTAGTCCGTTACAAAAAAACAGCGCTGTGAGCGTAGCTATACCGGATAATATAAACAGGTTTAATTCCATAATTTATTTTTTACATCCACCAATAAATCAGGTAAACGGATATACAGATGATTCCTCCCAGAAAGTATAAAGCGTAGTTTTGAACCTTTCCCGATTGAAATCCGCGAATGAGTTCCGAAATCAAACAGGTTATATAGGCGATTCCATTCATTGAGCCATCAACGACAGTCCGGTCGAACCAGGCTGCAAACCGGCCAACCATATTAAACAATACACTTTTGGTAAAGTAAAAATACACTTCATCAATATAAAATTTGTTGTAGCTGGTTTTATAAAGCCCTTTAAGCGTTGAAGCAACTTTTGCCGGCTTCGAGCTTTCGCGATAATAAAACTTGTAAGCAATCAATATTCCGGTTAACGCCAGTGCAACCGGAGCAATGGAAAAGAGCAGATGAAACTCCGATTGCGATGGAATGTTGTCGGAAGTGACATAGTTGGCAAAAGGCACAAAGCCACCGGCTATGCTCATAATTGCCAGCAATAGCAATGGCAGCCTGATGAATCCGTTCCCTTCACCATGATGATGATAGGAATTGCTGGTATTGCCAAAGAAAACCGAAAAATAGAGCCTGAACATATAAAACGCTGTTATGCCGGAAGTGATTAATGCCAACAGGTAAACTGTTTTATTGTCATTCCAGGCACTCAGCAGAATTTCTTCCTTACTAAAGAATCCCGATAACGGCGGGATCCCCGAAATTGCCAGGCATGCAATTAAAAATGTTATATGTGTTACCGGCATATATTTTTTCAGGCCGCCCATATCATTCATTTCATTGCTGTGAACAAAATGAATGACAGCACCGGCTCCTAAAAAGAGCAGTGATTTGAAAAAGGCGTGTGTAAACAGATGGAACAGGGAGCCAATATACCCGGTGCCATCGGAACCTATGGACGACACACCGAG
This sequence comes from uncultured Flavobacteriaceae bacterium, assembly GCA_964587075.1. GTDB lineage: Bacteria > Bacteroidota > Bacteroidia > AKYH767-A > OLB10 > CAZPKJ01. Next base: position 8,240 of record CAZPKJ010000067.1, read on the forward strand.
CGAGAACATCATAAACCCGATTTGCGACATGGTAGAATAAGCCAGTACCCGCTTGATATCGGTTTGCGTACATGCGATAATAGCGGCCATTACAGCCGAAATAATTCCGGTCCATGTAATGATATCAAGCACGACGGGGACATTGGAAAATACAGGAAACAATCGGGCAACCAGAAATACTCCGGCAACAACCATGGTGGCGGCATGAATCAATGCCGATACCGGAGTAGGTCCCTCCATGGCATCGGGCAACCAAATGTGTAGCGGGAACATGGCTGATTTACCCGCACCACCAATAAATACAAGTGTCAGAGCCCATGTGATGGCCGAAACCCCGAGAAAGGTTGAAGACGACATGTGCAACAGCTCCTGCGAACCGGTACCGGAGAGCTTGGCAATGATTACACCAAAATCGAGACTTCCTGTGCCAAAACCAAGTATTAGTATACCTATCAGAAAACCCAGGTCGGCAAAACGGGTGACTATAAACGCTTTCTTGGAAGCCGCTACAGCCGATGGTTTGGTAAAGTAAAATCCAATAAGAAGGAACGATGATACACCTACTAGCTCCCAGAACATGTAAATCTGAAAAATGTTGGTCGATAATACCAGTCCCAGCATCGAAAAAGTAAATAGCGACAGGTATGCGTAATAGGTGTTATACCGGCTCTCACCCTTCATATAGGCCAGGCTGAATATATGCACCATAAGCGAAACGGAACTCACTACAACCAGCATCATCACCGACAACGGATCAATTAAAATACCCATATCAATGCTCAGATTGGCCGAAAAATGCAACCAGGTATAATGAAACGGAATTAAAGTTTGATATACGCCATTTACAAGACCGTCAATGAAAAAATAATGGTATGCTGTTATGAGTGCGAATGCAGTAGATAAAGCCAGGGAAATCACGCCGGTAATTCCTCCTATCGCAGGTGGTATTTTGTGGCTGAATAACCCCAGCAACAGGAAGCTGACCAGGGGCAGCAGTGGTATCAGCAGTACGTTCGACAAGTAATCCATCCTTTTATCAAAACTTTAAATGACTGGTATCTTCAACATCTATGGACCTGGTGTTTCGGTACAGGTTTATGATAATAGCTATAGCTACAGCTGCTTCGGCCGCTGCTATGGTAATAATGAACAGTGTAAAAAACATGCCGTCGGCACTTTCCGGGAATAAGTATTTGTTAAACACTATAAAATTTATGTTGATACTGTTCAACATCAGCTCAAGTGCCATGAGCATAGTAATAAGATTGCGGCGGGTAAAAAATCCGTACATACCAATAAAGAACAGGGCAGTGCTTAAAAACAGGAAATGATGAACAGGTATTTCAGTCATGCTTTTCGGTGTTTGGTTTTATGGCAATTACGATACATCCAATCATAGCGGCGAGCAGGAGTAAGCTTACCACTTCAAACGGAAGCACAAATCCTCCATCACCTGTATTCAGTAACAATAACCCGATCCTTTCCACACTGTTGTCGAAAGGAACTGCCGATATGTTGAACTCCTGCTGATATATCATGATTACGGTGAAAATAAATCCGGCAACGCACCCAATTAACGCAGCGGCATTTCTCCCCGAAGGGGTTTTAGGCATCTCCTTACCCGATTGTTGCGTCAGAAAAATGGAAAATATAATCAGTACAACGATACCACCTACATAAACAATGATTTGAACCGCCGCTATAAATTCCATGGATAGCCAAAAGTACAATCCTGCAATGCCAACCAAACTGCCCAGTAAATAAATGGCCGAGCGGAATATCTGTCGTGATGTTACGGCTAAAATCCCGGTAACAATAATCCCCAGCGCAAGAACATAAAAGATGACTACCGACATGCTCATTATTCAATTCCCTCCCTGATTTTTGAATCCGGTTTGTTTAACACTTTCGTGAGATGTTTCCGGTCGAATACGCTGTGTTCAAAGGCCTGATCCATTTTAATGGCATCGGTAGGACAGGCTTCTATGCACAGGTTACACATGGTACACAGTTCCAGGTGGTACACAAATTTATCGATGGCTTTTTTCTTTTTACCATCGGGAGTAATATCAAACCTGGTTACTATTTTAATGGTGCCGTTCGGGCAGGCAAGTTCGCATGCGGTGCATCCGGTACAGGCGTGCTCATTATTTTCGTCATGAGGCATCACTACCTCACCCCTGAACCGCTCGGGCAAATTTAAATGTAGCCGGTTATCGGGGTATTGCTCGGTAATGCCCTCTTTTTTATGGTGCATAAAGTAATAGCCCGTAAGCTTCATACCTTTTAGCAGGGAACGAATTCCGGAGAATATGTCGGAGAAGTATGTTTTTAAAAATGACAAGATGCTAAACTATTTGCAGATGTTATAAATTATTCAGGTTAGTTTTAAATCACAATGATTCATTCAGTTTATTTTCTCAGAAGTGCCAACCCAACAATACAACAACCGTTGCAAGCAACAGGTTGAACATACTTATGGGTAACAGGAATTTCCATTCCAGGTTAAGCAGCTGATCTATCCGTAACCTTGGGAAGGTCCACCTGAACCACATGATTACGAAAATAAGCAAGAATGTTTTACCGAAGAACCATAATGATGAGGGAATATAATCCATTACACTGTTGAATGCGGTCCAGCTTCCAATGTGAAAGGGCATCCATCCGCCAAGGAACAGGGTGGCACCAATGGCACATACCACAAATATGTTCACATACTCGGCTAAAAAAAAGAGCGCAAACTTCATCCCCGAATATTCGGTATGAAATCCCGCTGTTAGTTCCGACTCCGCTTCGGCAAGGTCAAAAGGCGCACGGTTTGTTTCGGCGGTAACGGCAATGATGAAAATAACAAAAGCTATCAGTGCCGGAATATGTCCTTTAAACAGCCACCAGCCTGTTGCCTGTGATTCTACAATTTGTGAAACCTGGAGGCTTCCTGCCATGACTACTATGGTCAATATCGCCAGTCCGGCAGAGAGTTCATAGCTTACAATTTGAGCACCGCTGCGCATCGCGCCAAGCAGCGAATATTTGTTATTGCTAGCCCATCCGGCCATTAATATACCAATAACCGACACCGATGAAATAGCTACTATGAAGAGTATACCGATATTCACATCCCATATCTGAAATCCTTTGGCGAACATCAGCGGTGCCATTATCACCATGGAAACAATCATTACTATAAATGGAGCCAGGTTGAATAACAACCGGTCGGCGCCATTTGGTGTCATACCCTCTTTTACAATCAGTTTTAACGTATCCGCAACGGTTTGAAACATCCCTTTTGGTCCCACACGGTTTGGGCCTAAACGTAATTGCATCCATGCCGAAACCCTCCGTTCCATTAATATCAGTACCAGTCCCAGTACCGAGAAAAGAGAAATCACCAGAATGCCAACCAGTACAAACTGCGCCAATAAAGCCCAGGATGGCGGAAGCAGGGAATTAATAAATTCCTGTACTGAAGTGGTTATGGATTCAAGAGAAAACAATCTGCAGGATAAATTATAGAATAAAGATTGAAGGAAGTATAAATTAACTTATGACGTGATTTTTAATGTTAAATGCTAAATGACCCATCACCTGTTGCCCATTTCACCTGTCAATATCCGGAATCACCAGGTCGAGTGTGCCCATCATGGCTACCAGGTCGCCTAATTTCTGGCCACGCGCTATATGATCAAGTACCGATAAATTGGAGAATCCCGGCGAACGGAACTTAATCCTGTAAGGCGTTGTACCTCCCTCGCTCACCACGTACACACCAAACTCACCTCGTGCCGTTTCAACCCGTGAATAGAATTCTCCTTTTGGCAATTTGAGTACGGCTTTGGTCTTTGCCTGAAATTCGCCTTCGGGAATATTGTCAATTAACTGATCAATGATTCGCATCGATTCACGCATTTCATCAAGTCGTACCTGGTATCGGGCTAAACTATCCCCATCTTTTGCAATAATCTCCCTGAACTCAACTTTATCATACACTTCATAAGGATACAATTTGCGGATATCACACTGAACTCCGCTGGCACGGGCAGTTGGTCCCGTACAGCCATACGAAATGGCATCATCGTACGAAAGCACCCCAATATTTTTCATGCGGTTAATGAATATCACATTTCCCGAAAGTAATTCATCATATTCATCAATCTTACTTTTGAAGTGCGCATTGAATGCTTTTACACGACTCACAAAATTCGGGTGAATGTCCATCATGACTCCTCCCGGAACCATATAATTCATAGTTAGCCGTGCGCCACATGTTTCTTCAAGGATCTCGTTAATCATTTCTCTTTCGCGAAAAGCGAGGAAGAAAGGAGTAAATGCACCCACATCCATTGCCATGGCTCCCCACCAGAGCTGATGCGAAGCCAGCCTGGTCAGTTCATCCATAATTACCCGGATATACTGCGCCCGTTCCGGTACTTCAATCTCTAATCCTTTTTCAACCATCAGGGCGCAACCATGATTATTGATGTGCGACGACAGGTAATCCATCCGGCTGGTAACATAAATAAATTGCCGGTAGGTGAGGCTTTCGCACATTTTTTCAATGGAGCGGTGAATATACCCCAGGTGAGGGTCGACCTTTTTGATAGTTTCGCCGTTGAGTGTTATAACCAGATGCAAAACGCCATGAGTGGCCGGGTGCTGAGGTCCAACGTTTATGATCAAATCACCCTGTTCGGTGGTAGCTACTTCTTCCAGCATAATCAGAGCTTAATCATGTTAACGGGGTCCTCGTAATCTTTCCGCAAAGGAAATCCTTCCCATTCATCGGGTAAAATTAAGTTTCGCAAATCGGGATGATTTAAAAAATTTACTCCGAATAATTCAAACACTTCACGTTCATGAAATTCGGCGGTACGCCACAGGTCACAAACAGTTTCCACTTCGGGTTTGGTCCGGTCGAGCTTAATTTTAACTACAATAGTATGACGGTGCCTGGTTGAAGTTAAGTGGTACACCATGGTAAGGTGCGTTTTCCAGTCAACGCAGGTGAGACAAAATAGATAATCGAACTCGAAGCTTGCCGTATTTTTCAGTGCAGCAGCAAATTTTTTCCAATCAGATGCACCGATTTCAATATTGAGCCATTCACCGCCATCCACGAAAGTGATGTTTTGCAATAATTCAGGCAGTCGTTGCTGCAGTTCTTCGCGTGTCATCAGAAACTGTTTTCAGGTTTATCCATGCGAATTTGTTCACGGGTCATGCCGCTTCTGATTTTTTCCTGTAACGACAACATGGCGTGAATCAGTGCTTCGGGCCTGGGGGGACAGCCCGCTACGTATACATCCACCGGTATAACATGATCGGCACCTTTTACCACCGAATAGGTATTATAAAAAAAAGGTCCTCCGCTGGTAGCGCACGCTCCCATTGCAATCACATACTTTGGTTCCGCCATCTGGTCGTAAAGACGTTTGAGGACAGGTGCCATTTTGTTTACTATGGTACCGGCAATAATAATTACATCAGCCTGTCGCGGAGTGGCGCGTGCAACTTCAAAGCCAAATCGCGACCAGTCGTATTTGGCTGCTGCAGTACTCATCATTTCAATGGCGCAGCACGATGTCCCAAATACCAGCGGCCATAGTGAATTGCTCCGGGCCCAGTTAATAACCTGGTCCATTTTACTTACCAGAATTCCGCCACCCGGGGTTTGAATCACTTCACCGGGAAAAGGAGCGGGGGCTTTTGGTTTTACATCCATTTCAGGGCATTTTTTTTATGGGCATACAGGAACCCAAGGAACAATATAAATAGAAATACAGTGATCTCTGCCAGCGCAAGCCATCCTACCTCCCGTATAACTACCGCCCACGGAAAAAGAAACACTAGCTCAACTTCAAAGATGAGGAATATAAGTGCAAAAAGATAATAGCCTACATTAAACTGGATCCAGCTTGGACCAACGGTTGGGATTCCACACTCATAAGGCTCACCTTTTTGAGGATTGGTGCCTGCCTTTAATACCACTTTCGAAAGCAGTATGGCTATCCCTGAAAAGGTAATAGCGGCAAGCATTAGTGCTATGATTGATCCCGGTCCCATAAAATTCTGGTTCGTGCAAATATAAGAAGTCCTTTATTGAATGAACAACGTGTG
>CAZPKJ010000068.1:0-14011 GCA_964587075.1 uncultured Flavobacteriaceae bacterium
CCCGGTAATACCAGGTCTTTGCCATTCCAACAGTTGTTGCATGGGCCGATGCTTCTTCAATGGCTGCTACAGCCTTGTCGAGATCATCGTATTTATAATAGTTCCAGGCGGTTTGAATCTTGTTTTTCTGAGCCTGCAAGCCCGAAAAACTTAAAACCATTAATGCAAGTAACCAATATATTTTTTTCATAATCAGAATTTTATGTGTTATTTGAAGTAGGACTTTAAGTTATTCAACAGGTGGTATATCTGCAGCGGTATCACTTGTGTCGGTTTCGTCGGGCTGATTTGTTTCAGATGGCTCAATTTCGGTTCCATTCTCTTCAATATCAGCTACTTCTTTATCAATTTTGGCAACCGAAGCAATTTGGTCCTCCTCATCCAGTCGTATAACCCGAACTCCCTGTGTAGCACGACCCATGATTCTCAAATCGCCCACTGGCATACGGATGGTCACACCCGACTTATTGATAATCATCAGTTCATCGTCCTCCACAACAGCTTTAATGGCGATCAGGTCACCGGTTTTATCGGTGATATTCAAAGTTTTAACACCTTTTCCACCCCGATTGGTTACCCGATAGTCTTCTAAATCGGATCGCTTTCCGTATCCATTTTCCGAAACAACCAAAATAGACTCATTTACAGGATCATTTACACAAACCATACCAACCACAGCGTCCTTATCGTTGGACAATGTGATTCCCCGTACACCTGTGGCATTTCGTCCCATAGGTCTTACTTTCGACTCGTTGAAACGTATAGCTCTTCCTGAACGCAGGGCCAGCAGTATTTCGGAGGAACCATTGGTCAGTTTTGCTTCCAGCAACTGATCCTCCTCCCTGATATTGATTGCTATGATACCTGACTGACGGACTCTTGAATAGGCTTCCAGCGAAGTTTTTTTAATGGTACCATCCTGCGTACACAATATGATATAATTATTATTCAAATACTCTTCGTCGGTGAGATTCTTAACATTGATAAAGGCTTTTACCTTATCATCTGCAGGCATGCTTAATATATTTTGAATAGCTCTTCCTTTCGAGGTTTTGGTTCCTTCGGGTATTTCATAGGCCCGGAGCCAGTAACAGCGGCCCTTTTCAGTGAAAAGCAAAATGTAGTTGTGGTTGGTGGCCACAAACAGGTGTTCAACAAAATCCTCATCGCGGGTAACCGTTCCAATAGCACCCCGTCCCCCTCTCGCCTGCACCCTGTATTCACTCAATAGTGTGCGTTTTATGTATCCCATGTGAGAGATGGTAATTACAACGGCCTCATCGGCAATCATATCTTCCATTGAAATTTCATCAGCGGCATAAACAATTTCTGTTCTTCGTTCATCACCGTACTTGGATTTCATCTCCTCCATCTCATCCATGAGTAGTTTCATACGGAGGTTTTCGTCATCAAGAACCGACTTGAGATAATCGATCTGTTTCATCAGTTCGGCATACTCATCTCGGATCTTGTCTCGTTCAAGTCCGGTCAGTCGCTGCAAACGCATTTCGAGAATTGCCTTTGACTGGATTTCTGACAGCCCAAATGATTCCATCAATCCGGTTTTGGCCTCATCCGGGGTTTGTGATTTTCTGATCAGAGCAATAACCTCATCCAGATAATCGAGAGCAATTAACAATCCGGCCAGAATATGAGCCCTTTTTTCGGCTTCAGCCAATTCAAATCGCGTCTTTCTCAGCAGGACCTCATGACGGTGATCGACATAATGATGAATCATGTCTTTCAGATTCAACAGCATGGGCCTTCCTCCTACCAGGGCAATATTATTGACACTGAAAGAGGTTTGCAGTCCGGTGAATTTGTAGAGGTTATTCAGCACTACCGTAGCCTGTGCATCGCGCTTTATTTCATAAACGATACGCATACCATCGCGATCCGACTCATCACGGATATCGGACAACCCTTCGAGCTTTTTCTCATTTACCAGATCGGCTGTTTTCTTAATCATTTCAGCCTTATTGGTCATATAGGGAATTTCAGTTACAATAATCTGTTCCCTGCCATTGGAAAGTGTTTCAATGGTGGCCTTTGCCCGCATGACCACTCTTCCTCTTCCCGTAAGGAAGGCCTCTTTTACACCGTTGTAACCATAGATTATCCCACCTGTTGGGAAATCGGGAGCTTTCACATATTTAATCAGCTCTTCAATCTCAATATTTTTATCTTTAATGTAGGCAATTGTGGCGTTGAGGACTTCAGTAAGGTTGTGGGGAGCCATATTGGTTGCCATACCAACCGCAATACCTGAGGCACCGTTTACCAGCAGACTGGGAATCTTACTTGGTAAAACCGTGGGTTCTTTGAGGGTATCATCAAAGTTGAACTTGAAGTCGACGGTTTCCTTATCGATATCAGCCAGCATTTCTTCAGCCAGTTTTTTTAACCGGGCCTCGGTGTAACGCATGGCTGCCGGGCTGTCGCCGTCAACAGAACCAAAGTTTCCCTGTCCGTCAACCATCGGATAGCGCAACGACCAGTCCTGAGCCATACGTACCATGGCATCATAAACGGATGAATCCCCGTGCGGGTGGTATTTACCTAATACTTCCCCAACAATACGGGCCGACTTTTTATAAGCCCGGTTTGACATCACTCCCAGGTCGAGCATTCCATACAAAACCCTTCTGTGTACCGGTTTGAGCCCGTCGCGTACATCTGGCAACGCCCTTGAAACGATTACCGACATCGAATAATCGATGTATGCGGTCTTCATTTCATCTTCAATGTTAATCCGAATGATTTTTTCTCCTTCTGTCATTGCTTTTTTGTTAATATATTTTTCTGGTTGATATTTCCGAATTCTTCATATTCACAGTCTGTCGCTTTGTCGCTTTTCCGGGAATTAAACATGACAAATTCTCAAAAGCCCGCAAAATCAATGGATTTGACATTAAATTGAGGTATAATCCGGTCTGGAAATGCAAGGCACACGAAATTAACAATAATGTGGCATATTTTGTGTTGAAAAATCAGTAATAATATCAACAATCACAGCCCTCATGGTTAACTATAATATTTATGTTTGTCGGGGAATCACCTGTAATTGGGATGATACATTAATAATCCTTGAAACCTGAACATTTTAAGGACTTCGTTCGTTTGAAATCAAAACACAATCAAATCTAAATGGAAGCAAAATTCTCGCCCCGTGTAAAAGATGTCATTTCCTATAGCCGTGAAGAGGCTGTCAGGCTCGGCCATGAATATATTGGTACTGAGCACCTCCTGCTCGGCTTGATCCGTGAAGGGGAAGGAATGGCTATTAAAATCCTGAAGTCGCTCAATATAAATCTGGTTGAATTAAGGAAGTCGGTTGAAAATGCCGTTAAAGGCAGCTCAACCGGAACGACTGCAAGCGTTAATATTCCACTGACCAAACAGGCTGAAAAGGCATTAAAAATAACCTATCTTGAAGCTAAGATTTACAAGTCGGAGATTATTGGCACCGAACACCTGCTGTTGGCCATTTTAAAGGACGAGGACAACATAGCTACACAAATCTTAAATCAATATGGGGTTAATTATGATATCCTGAGAGAGGAACTGGATATGTTTCGTTCTAATTTCAGGGCCGAATCACCACAAAATCCTTCGGAGGATGATCCTTATTCAAAAGATGATGATAATCCGGGCATCGGTACAACCAAGAAATCGGGTGATGCCAAATCAAAAACACCCGTACTGGATAATTTCGGCCGCGACTTAACAAAGGCTGCCGAAGAGGGTAAACTTGATCCGATTGTTGGCAGGGAAAAGGAAATAGAGCGTGTTTCACAAATTTTATCACGACGCAAAAAGAATAATCCTATTCTTATTGGTGAACCGGGAGTTGGAAAATCGGCCATTGCCGAAGGACTCGCCCTCAGAATTGTTCAGAGAAAAGTTTCAAGGATACTTTTTAATAAGCGTATTGTAACCCTCGATCTTGCTTCGCTGGTTGCAGGAACCAAATACCGTGGCCAGTTTGAAGAACGTATGAAAGCGGTGATGAATGAACTGGAAAAATCACCCGATGTAATATTATTTATTGATGAAATTCATACCATCATTGGAGCCGGTGGTGCCAGCGGATCACTCGACGCGAGCAATATGTTTAAACCGGCTTTGGCAAGAGGCGATATCCAGTGTATTGGTGCCACTACCCTTGATGAATACCGACAGTATATTGAAAAAGACGGCGCACTCGACAGAAGATTCCAGAAGGTAATGGTAGATCCAACCTCGGTGGATGAAACCATAGAGATACTCCATAATATCAAGGAAAAATACGAGGAACACCACCATGTTAACTATACTGAAGAAGCAGTTAAAGCATGCGTAACATTAACTTCCCGGTATATAACCGACCGTTTTCTTCCCGATAAGGCTATTGATGCACTCGATGAGGCCGGCAGCCGGGTACATATTTCAAACATTCATGTTCCACCAAACATTGTTGACCTGGAAAATAAAATCCAGGATATAAAAGTTGAGAAAAACAAGGTGGTTCGCAGCCAGAAGTATGAGGAGGCAGCCCGCTTGCGCGATACCGAAAAGCAGTTGCTTGAGGAGTTGGAAACCGCCAAAAAAGAATGGGAAGAGGAAACCAAGAATCAACGGTTCACTGTTTCGGGCGAAGATGTGGCTGCAGTAGTTGCCATGATGTCGGGAGTGCCGGTATACAGGATTGCACAGGCCGAAACCACACGACTTATAAAAATGCCTGAAGAATTGCAGGGACAGGTGATCGGACAGGATCAGGCCATCAAAAAAGTAGTAAAAGCCATCCAGCGTAACCGTGCAGGTTTAAAGGATCCCAGCAAACCCATTGGTTCATTTATATTTCTTGGACCTACCGGTGTAGGAAAAACAGAACTTGCCAAGGTACTTGCACAGTATCTTTTCGATTCGGAAGATGCTTTGATACGTATTGACATGAGTGAGTACATGGAAAAATTCGCTGTTTCAAGGTTAATCGGTGCCCCTCCCGGGTATGTAGGGTATGAAGAGGGTGGCCAGCTTACCGAAAAAGTACGTAGAAAGCCTTACTCGGTAATTCTGCTCGATGAAATTGAAAAAGCACATCCGGATGTATTCAACCTGTTGCTCCAGGTACTTGATGACGGTCAGTTAACAGATAGTCTTGGAAGAAAGGTTGACTTCAAGAACTCTATCATCATTATGACATCCAATATTGGTTCCCGGCAGCTAAAAGACTTTGGATCGGGTGTTGGATTTTCTACATCCGCGAAAGCGAATGCCGCTGAGGAAAATGCCAGAAGCGTCATTGAGAATTCATTGAAGAAAGCCTTTGCACCTGAGTTCTTAAACAGGATTGATGATGTGGTTATTTTCAACTCATTAAGCAGGGAAGACATTCACAAAATTATTGAAATTGAACTGGAACACTTATACAAACGTGTTACTGACTTGGGGTATAAACTTAAGCTGAACGAAGAAGCCCGCGATTTTCTTGCTGAAAAAGGATTTGATTCGAGTTTCGGTGCCCGTCCGCTTAAGCGTGCCATACAAAAATATGTTGAAGATGCGCTTGCCGAAGAGATCATAAAAGGTGCACTATCGGAGGGTGACCAGATTGAAATGCATCTCGATAAGGAACAGTCGACGCTGAAGGCCATGGTTATTAAAGCCGATGCCCCTGCTCCTCCGAAGCCGCGAAAGAAAAAAGAAGAAAATTGATTAATTGGTTAATTAATCCAGCCCCGCCTCAAAACGGGGCTTTTTTTTATAAAATCATTTATTGCAAATGTTGCCTGAGCAGTGATATCATTTTATTGGTTCTCCTGGCTTTTGCAGGATCCAGTAAATGGTAATTGGTGTCAAAAACTTCGTGATCCTCATAAACAAAATCTTCCGGTGATCCCAATATCGTACAATTAAGCTTGCTTTGGACCATTTGATTGTAATTGGCTATGACCTGCCGGTTTGCTTCGTAAAACCTTTTGTCGATTCCCGGAAAAGAGAAAAACACCCTCCCTCCTTTCCCTGTAACACGGCTGATAAAACTGTTGATGGATTGCAGTTCTTTCGTATAGTTTGTATCTACTATAACATCCGTTTGGCTGTAGCTTGAACCTGATATTTCGCGACCCGAAAGGGTCAGTAAATCCCCTTTCGGGGAGAATCCGCTACGCTGATAAGTTTCGTTAAATATTTCACCTCCGTAAAAGAGAAGAGTGAAAAATCCCTGCACATGAAACATCTTAAAGCGGATGTAGTCGAATGGAGTAAACCGTATATAATTTTTGGCTTCCGGGTTTACTGCCGACAACATGGCCAACAACCGCATACTGACATTTTTCAGGTAGTATTCAGGAACCAGAACCACTACGTCGCCTTTTTTAATTCCGCTGGCAGTTTCATTTAAGATATAATCAATTCCAAAAGCTGCGTGTACTCCCATATTGATAACATGATATCCTGAATGTTCAGCAACACTGTCGCTGTTTATTCCAAAAGCCACATTCGAACCGCCGGTGAAAATGATTCTCGGTGATTCGGTTTCCTTAAGAAGTTTCTGTTTGTCGATGGTTGAAGCAACATAGGTATTATCCGTTATCAGGTTAGGCAACATGACAACCGAAATAAGCTGAACGAATGCTATTACCGCCATGATAAACACCAATAATGATATGACAAACTTTTTCATCAGAACTGGAAATATATGAATTGACGGAAATATTCAAACTGACCAAATGAAATGATGTAAAAAATCAACAGTAAATAAACTGACCATCGCAGGGTTTTAGGCATTGATAATATCCATTGAGAAATAACAGTAGTTTGCTTTTTGAATTCAACCAGTAACATAATACCAACTGACGATGCCACGATCACCCAGTCATAAAAATCGGCACCCAGCTTTTGCGTTAAGAATACCGTGAAGCTTTCTCCCAAGTTAACTGTCATATGCGTTACAATATGCCAGGCTTCGGAAACCGATTCGGCCCTGAAAAATACCCAGGTTATGCAAACCAGTGAAAATACCCACACCTGTTTGAGAATTCGTTGTACCAGGGATGTTTTGTTAACATCGGGCTTCAGTCGTTTAACTATAGTTTCCGCAATAAGAAATATCCCGTGCAGTGACCCCCAGATCACAAAAGTCCAGTTAGCACCATGCCAGATACCGCTGATAAGAAACGTTATGAAAATATTAAAAAAATGGCGGTTCACCTTTACCCTGCGGCCACCCATTGGTATGTAAAGATAATCGCGGAACCAGGTGGAAAGTGAAATGTGCCATCGCCCCCAGAACTCATTCAGTGAGGTAGCGAAATAGGGTTCCCTGAAGTTATCCATGAGCCGGATACCCATGATGCGTGAACAGCCGATGGCAATATCAGAATAACCTGAGAAATCGGTGTATATCTGAAATGCAAATAATATGGTAGCGGCAATAAGTGAGAATCCCGTAAATGCTTCGGGGTTTCCGTAAACATGATCTACCATTGGTGAAATCCGGTCGGCTATGACAACCTTTTTAAAGAATCCCCAGGCCATAAGCCGTAGTCCGGATGTAACCCGGTCGTAATCGAAATGCTGTTTGGCATGATACTGTGGCAGTACGTTCTGAGGTCGCTCGATAGGACCCGCCACCAACTGTGGATAATACATCACATAAAGGCTGTAAATTCCAAAATGCCGCTCGGCAGGATATCTGCCACGGTACACCTCAATAGTGTACGACATGGCCTGAAATGTATGAAATGACAATCCTATGGGAAGCAGAATACCTAAACGGGGAACCTCATTTTCGTATCCCCATACATTCAAAAGAATGGATAAATTATCATTTAAGAAATTATAATATTTAAAAAACGCCAGGACACCAATATTTGCAATGAGGCTCAAAACTAAAATCCATTTTTTTCGTTTCCGGTCGCTGGTATCTTCGAGCCATATTCCAACGAAGTAATCGACCACAATGGTAAACCCAAGTATAAGAATATACACAGGCATAAAAACCATATAAAAATAACAACTTGCAGCCAGGAGCAGTTGCCAGCGGAACTTGTGTGGAATTAGAAAGTAGGTGGTTGTAACAAGGATAAAAAAAACGACAAAATGCAGCGAATTAAACAGCATGAACGAAACTACAATTGGTAATGAAATGGATCATAGTACGGTTCCTGATTATTCATCAGCCAATGCATTCTGTATGGCAGTTGATTTGATCGATCACCACGACTTCAAACTTACATTATCTGGATGACATTTTATCGATTACGTCAGCGCTGATTCCGGTATATGAAAACCCGCCGTCGTGGAATAAGTTTTGCATGGTTACCATCCGGGTCAGGTCGCTGAACATGGCAATGCAATACTGTGCACAACTTTCGGCAGAGGCATTTCCAAGAGGCGACATTTGGTCGGCATAATTGAAAAAGCCATCGAAGCCTTTAACACCACTGCCAGCAGTAGTTTTGGTTGGTGACTGACTTATGGAATTCACCCGGACCTTTCTTGATTTTCCATAATGATACCCAAAAGACCTGGTGATGGATTCCAGCAATGATTTGGCATCGGCCATATCGTTATAGTCGGGAAATACCCGTTGTGCCGCGATATAGGTCAGCGTCACAACACTCCCCCACTCACTGATAGCATCAAGTTTCATGGCTGTTTGCAGGACCCGGTGCAACGACAGTGCCGAGATATCGAGTGTTTTATGGAAATTGTCGTAATTGGTATCAGTATAAGGTATGCTTTTACGAACATTAGGTGACATACCAATAGAATGAAGAACAAAATCAACCTTTCCACCCAAAACTTCCATCGATTTTTTAAAGAGATTTTCAAGATCCTCATTGTTGGTGGCATCAGCAGGAATTAACTGGGATGAAGTTTCGGCAGCCAGTTGATTGATGGCGCCCATTCGCATAGCAACCGGAGCGTTGGTCAGCGTAAAAACAGCACCTTCGGCATGAGCCTGAAGAGCCACTTTCCAGGCAATCGAATTTGGATCGAGCGCACCAAAAATAATTCCTTTTTTCCCTTTTAAAAGTTGATTTCCCATATCACAATTTTTTCCAAAATTACTATTATTTATGAATTAAGGTAGTTTGTTCATTGCCAGTAAAGAAGCACAGCATTGTTACCGGGTGTGGTCAGTTTTCGAGAAGTTCCCTGGCATTGGCAATGGCCGCCCTGGTAGGTTGTTCGCCACTAAGCATTTTGGCAATTTCGGCAATTCTTTCTGTTTTGGTTAACCTTCGTATGGAGGTGGCTGTCGACTCCCGGCCAGTTTCCTTATAAACAATTAAATGGTCGTCTCCTTTGCCGGCCATTTGAGGCAGGTGTGTAATAGCAATAACCTGTCGTTCGGAAGAAATTTGCTTGATGATATTACCTACTTTCTGTGCTACTTCACCGGATACACCGGTATCTATTTCATCAAAAATAATGGTTGGCAGCCCGGTTTTTTCAGCCAGCAGCGATTTTATGCAAAGCATCAGGCGCGACAGTTCACCGCCGGAAGCTACTTTACCCAATTCCTTCAGCGGAGCACCCTTATTGGCACTGAAAAGGAATACAACCTCATCGGTTCCATCCGGTCTGAATATATCTTTTCCGATAGCCGTTATATTTATTTTAAAACTGGCATGTGGCATGCCCAGACTTTGCAGCATCTGCACTACCGATTTTTCAAAGCGGGTAATGATTTTCCTGCGCATATCCCCTATCCTGCCGGCCAGCGACAACAACTCATCTTTGTGTTTTTTTACTTCTGATTCAAGCAGCGTAACCTGGCTTTGCATGCTGGCAATACCATTCAGCTTTTCCTCCAGATCCGAATATACCTCCATCAGTTCAGGTAAGGTTGACACACGGTGTTTCTGTTCCAGTTTGTTAATGACGTCAAGCCTATCTTCTATCAAGGAGACCCTCGCAGGATCAAAAGTAATGCGGCCCTCCATAGCTTCCAGTTCACTCCCCAGATCTTTCAGTTCAATGGCAACACTCTTCAGGCGGTTGACCGGTTCACTCAAATCAGGATAAACTTTGATTAATGATGACAATTTGTTGGTAATCGTGGTAATAACCACTTCCATGTTTTGTTCATCTCCCGTAAGGGAAAACCAGGCTTCGCGAATCCCTGATTTAATGCTTTCACTATTATTGAGCATATCCAGTTCCAGTTCCAGCCGGACCTGTTCATTTTCTTTCAAATTCGCATCACTGATTTCATTATACAAAAAGGTATAATAGTCGAAATCGGATTTTGACTTGCTTTCGGCAGCAATAAGTTCGTTCAGCTGTTTCAGTGAATTCGTGAATTTAGAATAACAAATTTTGTATGATTTGATAGTTTCCGAATTTCCGGCGAAACCATCCACGGCCATCATCTGGAAGGAAGAATTATTCAGAATAAGCGTTTCATGTTGCGAATGAATTTCCACCAGTTTTGTGGTCAGTTCACGGAGGAGTGAAAGATTAACAGGCGTATCATTTACAAAGGCCCTCGATTTTCCGTCGGTATTTACTTCGCGCCTGATAATTGCGGTTGCTTCAAAATCCAGTTCATGGGCTGAAAAAAATGACTGTAAACCGTAATCACGGATGTCGAACTCGCCTTCTACAATACACTTGGTTCCATTTATTCCAATGCTTCCCGAATCGGCCCGGTTACCTAAAAGCAATCCGAGGGCACCCAGCAGGATAGATTTTCCAGCGCCTGTTTCTCCGGTAATAATGGTAAGTCCATTTAAGAAATCAATTTCGAGTTCATCAATGAGCGCGAAATTCCGGATGGAAAGTTTTTGAATCATCAGCTAAAAAATGTATGGTGGTTAAAATTAAAACAAATTCACTGAAAAAAATTAGTGTCCGCTTTAATTTTTATTCATAATAGCCTGGTATTTTGTGCCATTGGCGGGATCTATTTCATTCAGTACGTTAACCACTTTTACTTTGGTTTCGGGAAAAGCATCGGAAAAAATATTTACAATTTCATCCGCCTTGGTAAACAACAAACTTTGCATCAGGTAGCTTCCCGGTTTATCGGTATGCAATTCGCGAAGTCCTTCAATGCTTTCGCTGATAACTGATAGGGCGTCTTCTTTTTTATCGCTCATTACATCGAGGCCATGCCGGTGGTAATCATACAGTAGCTGGCGAATGGGTTTGAAAATGGGGTTATTAAAATTTTCCGCAATCCAATAACGGTTTCGGGTACTTTCGAAAGCACGCCAACCTTTTTCGGGACTATTTTGCTGATTGGCCACAATTGACTGCGCTTTCTGGAAATACGGGCTTCCTCCCTGGGGAGAAAAGGAATCGTAGTCGGTGCCTAAAATGATATTGGCATAAAAGGCAAGTATTGCCGGCAGACTGGCATTGGAACCTGTTTCGCGGAATTCGATTGTTTGATACTCTATATAGCGGAACTGGAAATTCTCATCGTTAATGGATAACAATGGGCTGTAGTATGATGTTTTGTAGACCGGGCGTCTCGATTGAATCTGGATCGACCCCTTAAATTCATCATTTGAAATCCTGTCGGTGATATTGATTTGAATACTGCATTCGATACGTTCCTGGTTATTGTACTGATCGGTAGTCCACCTGGTATTATTCATGAACTCATAGATTGCACTTTGCAGGGTCGTGTAAATTTTTTTATCGGAACTTTGAATTTGGGAAGTTAATACCGTTACGGTACAATTTAGCTCCTGCGCTCCGGCGGAGCTGATAAATAGTATGGCGGAAAGTGCTAACGACAGATAAAATTTCATTTGGTGTATTTTGTAATAATAAATTCAACAATATCCCGGGCAACCGCTCTTTTAGGTTTCAGGTTGTAGGGTATCGGGTCCATATTTTTCCCAATAATAGTTATTTTATTGGTATCGCTGTTAAATCCTGCACCCGGATCATTTATGGAGTTCAGGATAATAAAATCGAGGTTTTTGCTGTGGAGTTTTCCGGATGCGTTTTTAAGTTCGTTATCGGTTTCCAGGGCAAATCCAATAAGGACCTGTTCCGGTGTTTTCAACGATCCCATTTCGGAAATTATATCGCGGGTAGCCTTCAGTTTTAACTGCAGATCATCACCGGATTTCTTTATTTTATTACCACTGACCTTTTCCGGTGTATAATCGGCTACTGCGGCAGCCATAATGGTGATGCGGGCATCTGGAAATATGTTCATGCATGCACGGTACATGTCGGATGCGCTTTCAACATCAATACAGGTTATGTTTTTAGCGGTTGGTTTCAGAACACCGGGACCACAAATTAATGTTACTTCACCGCCTCTTAATGCAAACTCTTCGGCAATAGCAACACCCATTTTACCTGACGAGTGATTCGAAATAAATCGAACCGGATCGATTGCTTCGCGGGTTCCGCCGGCAGTAATCAGGATTTTTTTACCGTTAATAACCGGAGAAGTACTGATAGCGTTTACCAAATAGTCACAAATTTCAACCGGTTCCATCATCCGGCCGGCTCCTGATAATCCACTGGCCAGTTCTCCGTTTGCGGGTCCGATAATATAATTACCTAACGAAGAAAGTTTTCTTAAATTATCGGTGGTAGTTCCATGAGCGAACATATCCAGATCCATGGCCGGGGCAATAAAAACGGAACATCGGGCCGATAAGTAAGTGGCTGAAAGCAGGTCATCGCAATAGCCGTGTGCAAGTTTTGCCAGGGTGTGTGCGGTTGCCGGGGCTATTATAAAGGCGTCGGCCCATAAGCCAAGTTCAACATGATTGTTCCAGGTACCTGAAACCGGATTGCTGAATTCGGTTAATACCGGATTCTGTGAAAGTGTAGCTAAAGTAAGCGGGGTTACAAAATCATGTGCCGGTTTAGTCATAATAACTTGAACCTGAGCACCTTCCTTTTTGAAAAGGCGAATTAGTTCTGCAGACTTATAAGCGGCAATGCTTCCAGATACTCCCAGCAGGATTTTTTTTCCGGAGAGCCTCATGTTGGGAATTTTTACAAATCCCGGGCGGGATTTCTATGATAGATCTTGCCGTCGAGATACTCCTGAAGGGCTATCAGGGTGGATTTTGGGAGGCGTTCGTAAAACTTCGAAATTTCAATCTGTTCCCGGTTCTCAAAAACTTCCTCAAGGTTATCGGTGCTGGATGCGAATTCCGAAAGTTTTCCCTGCAATTCTTCCTTCAGTTCGGATGAAATATGGTTCGCTCTTTTGCTTATAACTACCAGAGACTCATATATGTTACCTGTGCCTTTTTCGTATTTGAGAAGGTCACGGGTTACAGTGGTTGTGGCGGCGTTTTTATATGACATGATACCTATATATATATAAGAGGTGCAAAAATAGCTAATTTAACTGACAGTTTCACGCTGCTCTATTTTTTTAAGGCGCTCCTGGGTTTCGGTGAGAATTTTTTCAGCTTCTTTTAAAAACCGGCCTTCGGGGAAAGCATCAATGAGCTTGTAGTATTG
The DNA here is from genome assembly GCA_964587075.1 of uncultured Flavobacteriaceae bacterium. GTDB lineage: Bacteria > Bacteroidota > Bacteroidia > AKYH767-A > OLB10 > CAZPKJ01. The sequence goes on from CAZPKJ010000068.1 coordinate 13,450, forward strand.
TTCGATGGTTATTTTGTACCGTTCCGCTTTTCTCGATTCCACACTTTGATTGGCATACAGGTAAGATGACCGTAACATATAATAAAGGCACTCCTCTTTATATGATGTGGCAGGATATGATTTCAGAACATTCTGAAATGCTACTACCGACGATTTATAGTTCTGTTTCTTATAATAAAGTTTTGCGATATTAAATTCTTTTGTTTCCAGTTTGAACCGAAGTTCATCTATAAGCTGATTCGCCTGCTGGACCTTTTCACTTTTTGGATACCGGTTAATGAAGAGCTGGAATTGGGTTATGGCATCTAAAGTATTTTTCTGGTCAAGGGATGATGGCGGAGAATCGAGATAATAACAATAGGCATTATTAAACAGTGCTTCTTCGGCACGTGGTGATGCCGGAAATGTTTGATTAAAATTATTGAAGTGGTATGCTGCAACCGTATATTCCCCGGTTTCATAATAACACATGCAGTAATAATAATAGGTGTCCTCCGCCTTTACGGTTCCCCTGAACACAGTTATCAGTTCTTCAAATAACTGGAGCGCCTGGTAATAATTT
>CAZPKJ010000069.1:0-3481 GCA_964587075.1 uncultured Flavobacteriaceae bacterium
ATTGTTTTGACTATTGGGATGTTAGGAGGATTAGTAACCGGATTGGGTGTTATAAAGTTATTCGGGATGATTCGTCAAACGAGTATACAGGCAGGCCGGGAGCTTACCGAAATAACAGGCATACCTTATATCGCCTCCATTCCGGAAGAAATCCCTGACAACTATTTATCACATTCTGCTGTTAGTAACTTATGCACCGCATTACTAATAAAGCCTAACGTGAAAGTCATTACTTTTGCATCAACAGCAAACAGTGAAGGGAAAACATTTATTGCTACCCGTTTAGCTCAGGCTTTAGCCGCTGTTGATAAAAAAGTTGTAATCCTAGACATGAATATCGACTGCCCCGATATTGCTGCCAGTTTCAATGTAACTCCCGACCATACCCTGGCGGATGTGTTAAACGGCCATTGCGACATACATGATGCCATTTCGCTTACAACATTCCCAAACATCGAGGTACTGCATCCCGGAGATCTTACTTCCGGTATCAATACCTTTTTGTCATCGTCACGTAAAGATTCCATATTATCAACCCTGAAATCACATTACGATTATATCATTGTAGATACCAGTGCTGTTGAAAATAACAACGACGCCATTTCCATGATGAAAATGAGTGACCTTAACTTGTATATAGCCAGGGCGAACTCTACACGGAAATCATCCATTTACACTGCTGAACAGATTCAAACTGACCACGGCATCAGCAAATTGAACTTTGTTCTTAATGCCGATGTTAAGTCAAAAAGAATTCATCAAAAACGCAACAAACATCTGAACTTTCAACGTAGAAGTACCCGTAAACCCGAAAGGACTTCCATTATGCGCCGAATTGCATTATGGTTCTACTGATAATCGATCCTTAACAGGTTTTCATCGTTTTTAATTCTGTTAAAAATGTCTCTACAACGTCAACCATTTCTTGAGTCGCTTGCAAAAGCATCAGCACAATTAGGAGTTGTGTTCCTGAACCATACCGGAACACCTGTTAGTCTTTTGTCGGACCTGTCATCAATTGACATGCTGTGCGCCAGTAAAACAAGAAAAGACTTTATCGCTTTTTGTCAAAGTCATCCTCTGGTATGCAACCTGGTTATTACTAAAAGATTCCATCATTCCAGTATATTAATAACCTATCTTGATGGTTCACAATTAAATTTTAATCTGGTTCATAACCTGATCAGGAAATCAATGAAATGCATTCCTGTGAAAGAATTTACATCGAATGCAAAAATTAACAATCATGATATGCTGGTGCTTCCAGAGCAACATCATTTCGAATACATCTTTTTAAAGTATCAAACATCTGGGTCGGATTTTCCTGATAAATTTCAAAAATATTTCACTGCTCTTGAACCACTTCAGAGAAGAGCGGTTTTTCAGCACTTACAGGCTAAATATAACCTGGTTTTTAATACCATCGAAGATGTTTATAAACCTAAATCGAGTGTGCGTTTAAAAATTACTATAGGTTTGCGCAAACAAAAGGAGAATTCGCTGTTAAAAATGTTTGCCAGGTCCCTTGCGCTGATTTCTTTTAGTGTTACCGGCTTGTTCATTAAAAGAGAACTATCGATTGAGGCCATTACATCACCCGGCCATAAAAAATCCTTCCGGAGAAAAATTGCCGGCCGTGTTGCTTTCTGGTAAAATCACCGCTTAACTTTCATTTTAAATACCATCAAACTGGTACATGTGCGAAAGGTCGTCGTTGTTATTCAACGTAACTTCCAGATCTTTCAGGATCCCATCATGTACATCGTACACCCAGCCGTGTATATATGGGAAGTTCCCCCTGGTCCAGGCAGACTGCACAATACTTGTTTTGCAGAGGTTGCGCACCTGATGAATAACGTTTAACTCCACCAGGCGATTTTGTTTCTGTATCGGGTCAACGATGGATTCCAGTTCCGATACATGTGCCCGGTACACGTCTTTTACATGCCGAAGCCAATTATCGATTAAACCGAATGATTTGTTGGTCATGGCAGCCAACACACCACCACATGAGTAGTGTCCGCATACAACTATGTGCTTTACTTTTAATATTTCAACAGCGTACGACAACACACTCAGCATATTCATGTCGGTATGAATTACCATGTTTGAAATGTTGCGATGAACAAAGATTTCTCCCGGAAGTGTTCCGGTAATCTGATTCGCCGGCACCCGTGCATCGGAACACCCAATCCACAAAATTTCCGGTTCGTGCTTCTCCCCTAAATGTTTAAAGTAATCGGGGTCGAGCTTTAGTTGCTCTTTTACCCAATTTCGGTTGTTTTCAAGCAGTTTTTTGACAAAATCAGGCATAATCTTACAAGATAAGTCGGGTTTTTGAACTGAGCCAATACATGCATTTACAGAGATAAATTTTTATTCCGCCCTGATCACCCATCCCCGGCAAAGGGTATTATGATGCAAATCTGTGCAAAATCTTACAAATGTAATTTCTTTTCACTGCCAATACAGCCTTTTTATAGCCCTTTGGTATAATACAAGCTATTAAAGATATCAACCACCTGGAATGAAAAATATTATTTGCGCGTTACTGCTTGCCACCTGTTCACCGGGCTTTACGCAAACCGTTTCCACTGTTGCGGGTACCGCCGGAGTTATTGGAAACGCTAACGGCCAGGGAACGAGTGCCTCTTTCAATAATCCCCATGGCATTGCTATTGACCGGATAGGCAATCTGTTTGTCGCCGACCGCTTTGGTCACACCATTCGTAAAATCACACCGTCAGGTATGGTTTCCACCTTTGCGGGAGCAGGTGTTCCGGGTGCAACCGATGGCAATGGCACTTCAGCATATTTTAATGAGCCTTGGGCTGTTTCGTGCGACACCCTTGGAAATGTATACGTAGCCGATACAAAAAACTACAAGGTCCGCAAAATAAGTTCATCGGGTGATGTTACAACATTGGCCGGAACCGGAGTTTTTGGCGTAACCAATGGTACTGCAAATCTCGCCCAGTTTGGCTTCCCTACCGGAATTGCTGTTAATGGTGACGGAAGCACTATCTATGTATGTGACCGAATGACAAACACTATCCGGCTCATTACAAGCGGAACGGTTTCAACAGTGGCAGGTGCGGTATTCTCACCAGGCTTCGTCGATGGCCCCGGAACTTCGGCCCGTTTTGACCATCCGCACAGCCTGGCACTTGACGCCACCGGCAATCTGTTAATTGCCGATGAGTTCAACAACCGGATCCGGATGCTAACTCCTGCCGGAAATGTATCAACCATCGCCGGTAACGGAATCTCGGGAACTACGAACGGTCCGGCGTTGAACTCGTCGTTTAATGCCCCGTGGGGTTTGTGCACCGATGCCAGCGGAAATATTTTTATAGGAGATGCCAATAACTTTACTGTTCGGAAAATATCTTCCGGGCAAGTTTCGCTGTACGCAGGACAGGAAGGAATGGCAGGTATGACTAACGGCCCTGCACTTCAGTCAACTTTCAATGGTGTTAGC
>CAZPKJ010000069.1:3491-14004 GCA_964587075.1 uncultured Flavobacteriaceae bacterium
TTATTTATGTGATCCATACAGCCAGCTGGTGCGGAAAATCGCACTTCAGTCTATCACACTGGCAACATCAACCGGCGCTACATCTTTTTGTGTTGGAACGCCCGTGACAATTCTGTCAACACCATCCAACCTTTCAAATTATACATTCCGCGAAGGCACTACCATTTTAGGAACATCGCCAAACGGAGTAATTACCTTATCGGGATTAACGGCCGGCACACATGCCATTACTTGTACCGCCACCAATACCTCAGGACAACTTGTTTCGTCCAATACTTTAATTATTACCATTACACAAGGACTCACGGTAACAATAAATGTAACCGGAAATACTACCATTTGTCAGGGCGATTCGGTTACACTGACAGCAAGTCCTGCAGGAAACTATCTGTGGTCGAACGGAGCAACTACGCAGTCGGTTAATGTTACTACAGCTGGCATGTATACGGTCACCGTTACAGATGTCAGTGGCTGTTCGGGCTCCTCGTCTCCCGTGGAAATTATTACACTTCAGCCTCCGGCTGCAACCGTATCATCATCCACAAATTCAGCGTCATGTCCAGGCGACACCGTAACGTTAACTGCAGGTTCCGCCAATAACTATACATGGTCGAATGGCGCTACATCTCAAAGTATAAATGTAACCGTTCCGGGTAATTACACAGTCATAGTTTCCAACGGAACAGGGTGTTCGGCAATATCATTTCCAACCACAGTAGCCTTTCATCCGCTAACCAGTTCTCTGGTAACTCCATCCGGTAATGTTCTTATTCCGCAAGGCGCAACAACAACCCTTACAGCCAATTCGGGAACAGGTTATATATGGTCAAACGGATCCACAACACAAAGCATCACGGTGGGCCAGGCAGGTGTGTATGTAGTAACCGTAACCGATACCAATGGCTGTAAATCAACTCCCGATACAGCACAAGTGAGTTTGTTGTCGACATCAAACATGATCATTGTGAACGGGCCAACTTCGTTTTGTGATGGTGACAGCGTTATGCTTACATCCGCATTTACAAATTACAATCAGTGGTTCATGAACGGTGCACTTATCGTTGGCGCTACTCAACCACAATATACGGCTAAAGTATCGGGAATCTACCAGGTTCAGTACGCGGCACCATCACAGGCACCTGTTATGTCCGATTCGGTAGATGTAACCGTTTATACCATTCCAAACTCGGTTTCGGCGCAAGGAGATTCGATATGTAAAAATGAGTCGGCTATCCTGTCGGTCAATCCGCAGCAGGGAATAACCTACAACTGGTTTACAACACCTGCCGGTGGAACTTCGCAGGCAACCGGATTGTCTTACGTTACACCTCCATTAACACAATCAACATTATATTATATAGAGTTAAGTAACAGCTTCGGATGTGTTCGCTCAAACCGCTTTATAGTACCGGCAACCGTTCTGCCGGCAACCGGCGCAGGAATATATGCGTCAGAACCAATAACCGGTCAGGGTGGTATAAAGATGGTGTTCTTTACCGACCTCATGCCAGGCTTTACTTACTACTGGGACTTTGGAGACCCCGGATCGGCAAACAACAACTCCGGAATCCATAACCCCGAACATACTTATTCGCAACCCGGAGCATACAACATCACGCTAATGGTTACCAATCAGTTTGGTTGTACCGATACCATATTCAAAACAGTTCTGGTAACTTTTGATGAGAACTTATTCATTCCTTCAGGATTCACACCAAATGGAGATGGCAACAATGACATTTTCAGGGTGCGAGGAAATAATATCAGCTACAGTACGATGAGCATCTTCAATCAATGGGGGCAACGTATCTGGCATTCGCCCAAAGAAACTATTGGATGGGATGGAAATGCAAATGGTGCGCAAGTTCCGTCGGGAACCTATGCCTATGCCATAGAAGTACACCTCATAACAGGAGAGAAAATTTATTACAGAGGTAATATAAATGTTATCAGATAACCGTATGAATAAAATACTACTTAAAATCTGCTTTTTAGCTCTGGTATGTTACAGTACCAATTCAGCATTTGCACAAGATGCACGCTATTCGCAATACTACAATAATCATCCATATTTAAACCCGGCACTTACCGGGAACGGTATTGAATATATCCGGGTAACCGCAATTTACCGCAATCAGTGGGCCGGTTTTGGTACACCATTTATCACACAGGGGTTTTCAATTGATAAAGCCGTTAATATAGTTGGTATAGGCGCAACCGTTACAAGGAACGGAGCCGGCGATGCGTCAGTTAAAACTTTAAACCTTACCGGAAACCTTTCCTATAATTATGCTTTGGGCAACAAGGGCCTGAACATAATATCGGCCGGTGTGCAGGTTGGAATTATCAACAAAAGTTTCGATCCCTCAAAACTAACTTTCGACAATCAATACAATCCTGATCAGGGTTATGATCCAAATCAAAGCAGTGGCGAAGTTTTTTCGTCAACCAGTATTACGCGGCCTGATGTAAATGCGGGCCTGATGTGGCAGCGTGGATGGATGAAAAAAGATGTGAAATTTAAACCTTTCGCTGGAATAGCTTTTTCGCATATTACACGCCCCGTTACAACATTTATTGATGATGACTCCCGGATGCCCGTTAAACAATCGGTGTATGCGGGGGCGGGGTACTTACTCAATCCACGTACTGAAATAAGGCCATCGGTAATGAACTTATCACAAGGCACCTTTGGAGAAACAACGTTTGGCGCTACTATGAATTACCAGCTCGACAATGCGAATACGGTACAGCTTGGGGTATATAATCGTACCAACGATGCAATTATAGCATATGCAGGTTATCAGATGAACCAGGTTTTTGTAGGCATGAGTTACGATGTAAACACAGGAGAGCTGAGCAAAACCGGAAAAGGAACCAATGCATTTGAACTGTCATTAACCTATTCGCCTCGTCCACGCAAGAAAAAAGAGAAACAGATTTTAAGCGACGAACAAATGCGTAGCGAAAAAGTTCCTCCAGCCGTACTTATTCCGGTTTCGGAAATACCCAATACCACCGATCAAAACATCGCATTAAAACCAGCAGCGGTTGTTGAAACCAAAACTTTGGTGACAGCCCGGGAAGAAGCCAAACCTATAATAGAAAAGGCCGCACAACCCGAACCAGCTGCGAAGCCAATTGCTGCATCGAATACTGAATTAACAACCAAAAAGCCATCTGATAAACAAGTTACAGATGCAAACAATACTGCCGCGATAAAGAAAACGCACGTAAAAGTATCTGATGAAAAGGCGCCTGAAGTAAAAACGCCACAGGTTACTCCGTTGGCTGAAGCTGTTCCTGTAAAAACAAAATCTGCCGAACCTAAAGTAACTGATTCGGATAACGACGGAATACCTGATGCTAATGACAAATGTCCGTTTATAAAAGGCGGAGCCAAATCTGGTGGCTGTCCTGATTCTGACAGCGATGGTATTATTGACATGGATGATGATTGTCCGATGGAGGCAGGCCCTTCAACCAACAACGGATGTCCCGATCCTAACAAACCTGTTGTGGCTTCTAACCAGGTCCTGGTTAAGAACTTCAACCACATCCTGTTCGAAACCGGTTCAACACGATTATCGACCGATGATATTTTCGATATCATTGAAAGGGCTATCGATTTACTCTACGCCGACAAAACTACATCGGTGCTGTTAAGCGGTCACACTGACAGTGAAGGAAATGAGTTCATGAATATGGGCTTATCGCAGGCACGAGCCGATGTGGTTAAGGGATATCTTCTCAAGTGGGGCATTGAGGAGCACCGGATACAAACCGTTGCCTATGGTGAAACCATGCATCTGCTTGATAATTCAACCGAGTATAACCGCAAACAAAACAGAAGGGTTGAGCTGAATATTATCCGGACAAAATAACATGCAACAACAACCATATCATCTGCTTTGGCCTTTTGTTTTTGCTATAATAGTAACAGCGTTACTTATACCGGTATGGATAAGTGCTTGCAAAAAATGGGGGCTGTTTGATGAACCCGACTCCCGGAAACATCACAGGGTTATAACACCGTCCATGGGAGGAATAGCTATATTTGCAGGCCTGTTCTGTTCGTACCTGGCATTCGCCGACATAGCCGACCATAACAAATTACGATACCTCTTTGCCGGATCACTCGTACTGTTTTTTACCGGTTTTTTTGATGACCTCCTTAACGTCAGGCCACAAAAAAAACTAATCATGCAAACTATAAGTATCCTGGTAATTTTTTATGGGGGCTACCGACTGCCGGCCATTGAAATGATTCCGGGAACGGGTACACTGCCCGCATATCTTACATTAGCTCTTACCCTGATAGCTGCATTGGTTTTTATTAATGCTTATAACTTTATTGATGGCATCGACGGCCTCGCTGGCTCGTTGGGTGTTATAGCATCCTCATGCATGGGAGCGCTGTTTTTCTATTATAACAAACCCGACTTTGCCATATTCGCATTCTGCATTACCGGGGCGCTCATGGCTTTTTTATTCTACAATTTTTATCCTGCAAAAATATTTATGGGTGACACCGGATCGCTGGTTGTCGGATTCTTACTAATTGCCCTGGGTATTGAACTTTTACAAACAGGAGCAAAAAATTCTGTCATTGCGGTTCCGCCAACATTTATCCTTGCGCTTCTATTTGTTCCATTATACGATTTTTGCCGGGTTGTATGCTGGAGGCTCTTCCATGGTACATCGCCATTTAAAGCCGACCGAAATCATTTGCACCATATGATACTGATGCACGGCTTTGGTCACCGCAGTACTACACTCATTGTTTCGGCATTTGCCCTGCTAATAATCTCGTTACATCAGCTTTTTGCTGACCTTACCGCTCTCGAATTTATTTCTATTTCCATAATGCTTTCATTATTACTCTTCAATAATGTAAGCCTGGCCGCGCTTTCGCGGATACGAACTTTGTTTTTCTCAGGAAACTCTGCTGTAGAAACCAACCGCGGTTAAACCTTCAAATAATCACATTTGTATGTGCAGAAATAACTCTGCTCTGTATACTTTTGCTTTTATTATTTACATTTGCTTTGAACAAACAGCATTCCATGAAACTGGTTAATATTCTTATCACCCTGGTGGCTTTTTCCGCTACCAATCTATGTGCTCAGCCGGCTGATTCTTTAGTTATTCGGAAAATATTCACCTATTGTCTGGAACAGGGGAAATCTTATGATTGGCTTGAGCATCTCTGTACCAGGATTCCTCCTCGACTCAGTGGTTCTGAGGGTGCCGGACAAGCGGTTAACTGGGCGAAAAATGTTATGGAGCAACAGAATAACGGACGAGTTTACCTGCAGGAAGTAATGGTGCCACATTGGGTACGGAATGACAGAGAGGAGCTTACTCTGATATCAAAGGGCAAACGTACTCCGCTGCGTATTTGCAGCCTTGGCGGAAGTGTTCCTACTCCACAGGGAGGAATAAAGGGTAAAGTTATAGAAGTAAGCAGCTTTGAAGAGCTGAATCAAATGGATTCATCGTTTGTGAAAGGAAAGATTGTTTTCTACAATGCACCTTTAGCCCAGCGTCATTATCATACGTTTCATGCCTACGGTGAATGTGGCAAATACCGTTGGGCCGGAGCCATAAACGCGGCACGAAAAGGAGCAATCGCATCGGTGAACCGTTCACTCACACTGGCAATTGATGATTATCCACATACCGGTTCAATGGGATATGAAACAAACGCTCCAAAATTGCCAGCATGTGCCGTTTCAACTTTGGGTGCTGAAAACCTGAGCGCCCTTTTAAGAGATGATCCTGAAGCAGAACTTGAATTGATAATGAATTGTGAAACGTTGCCCGATAAACTTTCTCATAACGTAATCGCGGAGATTAAAGGAACTGAATATCCTGATGAAATTATTGTAGTTGGAGGACATCTCGATGCGTGGGATAATGGCCAGGGAGCACACGACGATGGAGCAGGTTGCGTTCAGTCGATGGAACTGCTGCGAATTTTCCGTGACCTGGGAATAAAGCCAAAGCGTACCATACGGATTGTACTGTTTATGAATGAAGAAAATGGCGTACGGGGTGGCACCAAATATGCAGAAGAAGCAACCGCTAAAAAGGAGAATCATATAGCTGCCATTGAATCAGATCTCGGTGGTTTTACTCCGGCAGGTTTTTTTACACATTGCAAAGATCCGGATAAGTTATAAACTTTGGATAAATTCAAACATCTCTTTGAACCTTATGCTATATTTCAATGGCAATTTGAAGGCGGTGGGGTTGATATTGACAGGCTGAAAGATCTAGGGACTTTACTCATTGGCTTACAACCCGATTCTCAACGGTACTTTGACTACCACCATACCGAAATTGATACCTTTGACAAGGTTCACCGCCGCGAACTGCACTTAGGCGCAGCCGCTATAGCTAGCCTGGCATATTTGCTGAGTGAATATGGGGTTAAGTAACAAAATCTTTGCATTCTCTGTGGTCCTCCGTTAACTCCGTTTCTCTGTTGTTATTTTTCGCGATGAAGTAGAAATTTACAACGGAGGCGCAGAGGAAACAGAGGGTCACGGAGGGCTCTGTGGTTCTTCATTAACTCCGTTTCTCTGTTGTTATTTATAGCAACGAAGGCATATAAAGTAACAACGGAGGGCTCTGTGGTTCTTCGTTAGCTTCGTTTCTTTGTTGTTATTTTTCACGATGAAGTAGAAATTTATAACGGTGGCACCGAGGAAACAGAGGGACACGGAGGGCTCTGTGGTTCTTCGTTAACTCCGTTTCTCTGTTGTTATTAATAAGAATTCGAAATTGATCTATTAAAAAGTTTGACCTTTTCAAAAAGTACTACTAAACATTTTCATTTCTGCCTCTGAGTTTTTTCTTCTCCGACTGCTTTTTCTTTTCTTTCAGCCGCTCTTCAATGGCCGTTACACTTAACTTTGTCTTTTTACGAACTTTGGGTTTGGTTAAAGCCTTTTTAATGACTTTCATAAATTTTTCTTGTGCGTCCACTTTGTTCGCAGCTTGAGATCGTGAACCTGAACTGGATACTCTCAATGCTCCGGTATCACTAATAATAGATTTAAGCTTTTGGAATAATATTTCCTTTTCTTCACTATTAAGTACTTCGGATTTTATAACATTAAAGGACAGGGAAACTTTGGTAGACGTTTTATTAACATGTTGCCCGCCTTTACCTCCCGATCGGGTAGCTGTGTAAGTTGCTTCCGTTAAAAGTTTCTCCAATCGTTCCGGTGTTAACATCCGCGAAAGCGTTATTTAGTTAATATTCTGTATTGATCGCTGTCGAGCATAACCGGAAACTGTCCACGAAAAGTATCCAAACCAGGGCCGTTCAGCCTTACTGTTTCTACAGAACTTTGCAACGGTTTGGTGGTGCTAATTTTCTTCCCTAATGCATCCAGAACCATACTCTCGCCATTATAACTTACGCCTGTTTCATCAACACCAACCCGGTTTACACCTGCAACATAACACTGATTTTCGATAGCTCGTGCAATAAGTAATTGTTTCCAGGCATAAATCCTCCGTGCCGGCCAGTTAGCCACAAAGAGCAACAAATCGTATTCGTTATTGTTCCGGCTCCAAACGGGAAAACGTAAGTCGTAACAAACCAACGGACAAATGCGCCATCCTCTCCAGGTAACTAAAAGCCTTTTTATTCCGGCGGTGTAGGTTTTGTGTTCGGCGGCCATTCTGAATAAATGCCTTTTGTTATAAAAACTAATTTCGCCATCAGGCTCCATAAAGATTAACCGGTTGTAAAATTTTCCACGTTCTTTAATAACCAGGCTGCCGCATACAGCCGCATTTTTTGCATTGGCCAGCTCATGCATCCATGCTATCGTTTCACCATGCATCGATTCGGCCACTTCAGAAGCGTTCATGGTAAATCCTGTGGTAAACATTTCGGGCAGGACAATTAAATCGGTTGCACCCTTTCGTAAACCTTTAAGGACTTTAATAAAATGCATTCTGTTGGTATCAGGTTTTTCCCATTGCAAAGGAGACTGCACCAGTGTTAATCGTAAATTCTTCGCAGGCATAAATAGTTACATTTTAACTTTACAAAGTTTTTCAGCGGCTTTTTCGAGTGTTGTATTTTCTTTGGCAAAACAAAATCGCAATTGATTATTATGTACCGGATTTTTATAAAATACCGAAACCGGTATTGATGCAACACCATGCTCTTTAGTCAGCCAAACGGCCATATCCGTATCTTTCAGGTCGGAGAGCGCTGAATAGTCGAGCAGTTGAAAATACGATCCTGAACAATTCAGTGGTTTAAACCCCGATCCTTTCAGCAGTTTCTGAAAATAATCGCGCTTGTCCTGGTAAAATGCCGACAGGCCAGTATAGCTTTCTTCGTCGGACAAGTAGTTAGCAAGCGCGTGTTGAATGGCAGTGTTTGCCGAAAACACCATATACTGATGAACTTTCCTGAATTCTGCCATGAGGGTTGCCGGTGCAATGCAATAACCAGTTTTCCATCCCGTGGCATGAATTGTTTTCCCGAATGAAAAAACAACAAAGCTCTTAGCTGCAAGTTGCGGATAGCGCAACACGCTCTGATGTTCGTAGCCGTCAAAAATAACATGTTCATAAACCTCGTCGCTAACAATAAAGATTTCCCGGTTCAGGATAATCTTTTCCAGTTGGTGCATATCCTTAGCCGTTAGTATAGCTCCGGTTGGATTATGGGGCGTATTGATGATAATCATTCTGGTTTTCTGATTAACCATTTTCTTCATCTCATTCCAGTCGATATGAAAGTCTTTCCCTTTCAGCTGAACCTGTACCGGAATGCCTCCGTGCAATTTTATAGCCGGGACATAACAATCGTAAGCCGGTTCAAAAACTATTACCTCATCGCCCTCATTAATAACGGCAGCAATGGCCGTATAAATAGCTTGTGTTCCTCCTGATGTAATGGTTATCTCACTGTCTGGATCAACATCCGCCGAATAAAGCCGGGCTATTTTGCCTGCAATAACCTCCCTGAGTGCTGGTAGACCGGCCATGGGAGCGTATTGGTTAAACCCTTTTTTCATACTTTCATGAACCAGTGAAATTAACTTCCCGGAAACGGGAAAATCGGGAAATCCCTGTGAAAGATTTATGGCGCCGGTTTCGCTTGCCAGTTGCGACATAACCGTAAAAATAGTTGTGCCGGTATTAGGTAGTTTTGTTTTTATGGATCCGTGGAAATGCATAACTGCAAAGTAACATATAAAATAATATTAGGTAAATTTACTTCATTATTTTTCATTTAAGGGGGTAAATAATTTCACGCTAAAAGTTTTCCAATTATGTTAATACGGCCTCTGGCGGATCATGTTTCGCGTGAACTAAGTGCTCTTACCGGAAAACCAGTAAAGGTAAACCACGTTTTTCCGGTAGGCGGAGGTTCAATAAATACCTGTTATAACCTTGAAACAACCGGCGGGTGTTTTTTTATAAAAATAAATTCAGCCAGCCGGTTTCCCGGGATGTTTGACGCTGAGGCAATGGGACTTGGCATGTTGCGTTCAACTAACGTTTTTGGCATACCCGAAGTTTTTTCATTAGGTATGTTTGGCAATTTATCTTACCTGTTGATGGAAATGGTCTTCGCTGCGCCGCGGAAAAATAATTTTTTTGAAATGTTTGGTGAGTCTCTTGCTGCGTTGCATAAAAACAGCGATTTGCTGTTCGGTCTCGGTCATGACAATTACATCGGTTCTCTGAAGCAATCGAACAGGCAATGCAAATCGGGACTAATGTTCATGATACAAGAACGATATGAGCCTATGAAAAAACTGGCATTCAGCAAAGAGTTGCTGAATAAAGAAGATCTTAAACTGTTTGAGGCATTATATAGTGTTCTCGAAAAAATATTTCCGCAAGAAAAACCTTCGTTACTTCATGGTGATTTATGGAGTGGTAATTTTATAACCGGAAGTGATGGCCGCGCCTGGCTTATTGACCCGGCCGTTTATTATGGCTATCGCGAAGCCGATCTGGCTATGTCGAGATTATTCGGAGGGTTTGAACAGAGCTTTTATGAATCTTACGCAAACTCATACCCACTAACCGCTGGATGGGAAGACCGGACAGAACTTTTTCAGCTATATCCTCTTTTGGTCCATTTAAATTTATTTGGCAGGAGCTATAAGCAGGGGGTAATCTCTTGTGTCAAGAAGTATTTATAGAGTACTTATACTGCCTGGGTTTAGAGGTAGGTTATTGATTTTCTGAGCGTTAAAGAAATGATTAAACATTGTTGAATTTTTGCGTTTAAGCATTATCTTTGCAGTCCCGAAATAAAAACCTGAATCCTTCAGTTTCATTTTATTACGGTCGTTCTCATCCTTATCTCCATACACGTGCTTTAGTTATGAAGTGTGCGCAAGCTTAACTTCATAATGGCTCAAGCTGGAATCGATGGCCCTCTCGCTGCAAAACAGAGAGAAGATTATTCCTCCTTAGCTCAGCTGGTTAGAGCACATGACTGTTAATCATGGGGTCCCTG
>CAZPKJ010000070.1:0-4423 GCA_964587075.1 uncultured Flavobacteriaceae bacterium
TCAGTCGGCGGCAAAGCTACGGGTGTACCATCGGTATTTTCAATTACAATGCACGAGAACTCCTTTCCATCAATAAATGACTCAACCACCACTTCACTTTCGCCATCCACACTTTCAATGAGTACCTCCTCTTCTGGTTCCGAAAAAAGCTGATTGAGATTCGACAACAATTCCTCCGGATGAAATATTACCTTGGAGCTGATCTTAACAGGTGTACCAATACCTTCCCTGATATCGGTAAGGCGGCGAACAAACTCCACTTTGCCATCAAAGTCGAGCGCCGACCATTCGTTCCTGCCAAGCCGGTAAACAAACAGCGAACGGTTCACCGCGTTACGGAACGACTCAACCGAATTATCATTTACTACCGAAACACCAATGGACGAACCCTGGTTGGCAGATTTCACCACGAAAGGCAGTCCGCAAAGGTCCATGACCGAAGTATGTATTTTATCGGGATTCGGGGTACTGAACCATTCGCTGCGGCGGATAACCTGGTAGCCGGGAACATTGAAACCATGAAACTGCATCAGCTGCTTTTGAAGCGCTTTGTTCATTCCAATAGCCGACGAAATGATACCCGATCCCGAATAGGGAATGCGGTAATATTCAAGTAACCCCTGAATTCTCCCGTCTTCGCCATTGCTTCCATGCAAACATAAAAACGCGAAATCAATAAGCGAAGAAAGTGATGATGGTTCAATACGGGTACCGATTTTATGAATCAGTTTCAGCTGGTCGGCAGGCGGAAGTTCTCCCAGGCTTTCGGCGTATACCTGGTATTCGTTAGGTGTTGGCAACAGATGTTCCTGTGGCGGATAAAAATCGCGGATGCTTCCTTTGTAAATGAATTCCCAGTTAATCAGAACGAAGTTCCCGAAGCTGTCGATAAATACCGGAACGGCTTCAAAGAGCGTTTTGTCGAGATTGTCGTAAACAGTACGCCCTCCCGCGAAGGAAATTTCTTTTTCGCGTGAGGTGCCACCAAATAATACACCGATACGTGTTTTCATAGCTCACAAAGTTATGAATTCGAAGGGTGAAAAGGGTTACAGGGTATACCCCTCATTACTTTTTATCAACCGTAATGATGTTAAAAAACAAGTTCTTAAATAATTGCCATCCGTGTTTAAATAAACCTCCCGATGCAGTTACAGGTGCTGTTTTAAAAAATCAACCAGTTTTCGAACCGCCATACC
Source organism: uncultured Flavobacteriaceae bacterium (assembly GCA_964587075.1). Taxonomy (GTDB): domain Bacteria; phylum Bacteroidota; class Bacteroidia; order AKYH767-A; family OLB10; genus CAZPKJ01. The sequence continues at coordinate 1,200 of CAZPKJ010000070.1, forward strand.
CCGGTGACTCAGCGTATTTTTCAGTTCTGGAGGTAAATCGGCAAAGGTAACCTCATATCCTTCAGGGATAAAAACCGGGTCGTACCCGAATCCGGCTGATCCGGATACTTTTCGGGCTATGGAGCCATCACAATGACCTTCAAAAACATACTCTTTACCCTTAAAAATCAATACCAGAACCGCTACAAAACGGGCTTCCCGGTTTGGATTATCCCCCAGTTCGGAAATTAACTTGTTGATGTTGTCCCTGTCGGTGCAACCCGGCCCGGCATACCTTGCCGAATAGATGCCGGGTCCATTGTTTAAAGCACTCACCTCCAGGCCCGAATCATCGGCCAGTGTGTCCTTTGAGTACAACCGGTAAATGGTTTGTGCCTTAATGCGTGCATTACCCTCAAAAGTTGAAGCGGTTTCGGCAATCTCACCCCTGAACCCGACATCCTTTAATCCTTCAATACCGTAACCCTCAGGCAACATCATGCGTATTTCAGCCACTTTATGAACATTGGATGTTGCAAACAATAAAGAATTGGTTCTCACCACGGTTTCATAATTGTTATTTTTGCTAATATCAACCACCAGCCAAAACTACAAAAATGCGAAACAGCATTTTAACGGCCATCTTATGTATGGCTTCCATTACCGTCATTAACGCCCAATGCCCTTCGGTGAGTTTTTCGGTTCCCGACAGTGTTTGCGCGGGCGAACCATTTACAGCAACCAATACCAGTACCGGAACCGGTACCTTTCAGTGGGACGCGTGTACAGGTGACTTCTCTGCCTCTTCAACACCCCTGAATGTTCAGGTAGCCGGAATGGGGTATCCGCAGCAGATTAAAGCTTTTAGCGACAACGGGAAGTACTACGTGGTAGTAGCCAACTTAAACACCAACAATTTGACCCGGCTCGATTTTGGTACTTCTCCGGCCAACGTGCCAACAGTTTTTAATTATGGAAACTTCGGTGGTATACTTGGGGCTCCGGGTGGTGTTGATGTAATCAAAGAGAATGGCGTATGGTATGCCCTTATGGTCAATACCAGTAACGAACGGCTGATACGCATCGATCTGGGCGCTAATATTGAAGCTAACATAGCTACGGCCACCGACCTGGGAACATTTGCCTTAACCGCCGCCTCAAGGGTTAAAATACTCGATGAAAACGGAAACAAAAGTGTGTTTGTAAACGGTATCGGACTTACCCGTGTTGATTTTGGTTCTTCCATTACAAATGCCCCGCTGGGTTCAACGCCAATTTCGTCGGGTGCCATATTTAACAGCCCCGGATTTGATATTTCATACGACTGTACATTGAATAAATTCATAGGATTTTATGCAAGTACCGCCATCAATGCGGTACAGGTAATTGACTTTGGTTCATCACCCGGATCAACGCCAACTTTTCCTTCCACCTTTAATACTTTGCCCGCTACCTATTCGGTGCAACTGGTGCGTGATGGCGCCGACTGGTACCTGATGGCTATGGCCAGCGGAGGCGGAAAAATTCAGAAATATAAAATTGGAAATAACCTGTTAAACACCCCGGTGCTGGTAGGTACCGACTCAACCGGAATTGCCAATCCGCAATCGCTTTCGTTCATGCAGGATTCAAGCCGGTTTTACGGTTTTATGTCTACTATATTCGGGAGCACACTCTCGTCGGTACAATGGCCCGCGGGTTGCAATCCGGCTGCTGCCTACTCTACCGATCCGGGTAGTTTTACGGTGACTGCAGGCTCTGGAGGATATCAACACCTGACATTACAAATGACCGATGCATCGGGATATACGAACTGGTATACCGACAGTGTATTTGTAAATCCGCTGCCATCGAGCAATTTTGGATTCGGCACGGCGTGCGAAGGCTCGCTTACATCATTTTATGATTCTACAACTGTGAGCGTAGGAACTGTGGCCACCTGGTCGTGGGATTTTGGCGATGGTTCCCCGTCAAGTACACTTCAAAACCCGGCACATTTGTACACTTCGGCCGGGACATTCAATGTTTCCCTAACAACTCAAACCAGTCCTTCGTGTCCGGCCGATACATATACGGCGAGTGTTACCATTAATCCCGTTCCAGCGGGAGCCTTTAATTTCATTTCGCCCGATTGTGAAGGCTACCAGGTTCCCTTTACGGATGCTTCGGTAGCATCGGGTGGTACCAGTATTCAGTCGTGGAATTGGGATTTTGGTGACGGGTTACCCGGAGATTCGGTTCAGAACCCGGTTCACAAATACATCACTGCGGGTGTGTTTCCGGTGCAGCTGATTGTGGCGACCAATGCAGGGTGTATTGATACCGTTATTCAAAATATTACCATCAATCCTACACCTGTTGCAGGTTTTACGGTTACTTCCACCTGTGTGGGACAAACGGCTTCGTTTACCAACACCACTACCATACAGGGGGGAGGATCCATTACATACAACTGGGATTTTGGCGATACCAATACTTCAACGGCAATAAGTCCGGTGAACCAGTACCCTTCAACCGCTGCCAATTACAACGTCACTCTCATCGCCACATCATCAACAGGATGTAAGGACACCGTTATAACCGATATCCGCATAGCCAACAAACCTGTTCCCCAGTTTTCGTGGACACCTCAGGTGGTTTGCCAGGGTAATTCGGTTTCTTTCATAAATACCTCGTCAGGTACCGGTGGCGATACCATCTCGTCTTATCTTTGGGATTTTGGCGATCTGAATTCATCCACTGACATGAACCCCGTGCATGCCTATGCTGATACGGGATATTATGATGTGACGTTAATTGTTACATCGCCTACATCCTGCGACAGCAGCCTTACACAGCAGGTTTATGTTATCCCCTCTCCCGTTATTACCTATTCGGTTGCCAATGTTTGTTTAAACAATACCAGCATTTTCAACCCCCTGGTGGTTACCCCTCCCGGTACTGTAGTTGATTCGCTGGTATGGACCTTTGGTGACGGTAACGGATTCAGCGGACTTGGTTCGCCAACGCATACTTATAACGCTCCCGGTACATATGAAGTGACGGTAACCGTTTACAACGACCTGCTTTGTACCGATTCTTATTCTGATTCCGTCACAGTATACCCGTTACCGGTTGCTGGTTTCACGACGTCACTGGTTTGTTCGGGCGCTTCAACCACCTTTAATGGTACCACAAGCAATGTTTCGTCGGGTGCCGTTACCGGATGGCTCTGGAATTTCGACGGTCTTGGCACTGCTACCGAT
>CAZPKJ010000070.1:4433-9711 GCA_964587075.1 uncultured Flavobacteriaceae bacterium
ATTCGGTTGCCCTGTTTACCTTTCCAAACGCAGGTAATTACAACGTTACTTTAATAGCTACAACGAACTTTGGCTGCAGCGACACCATTACTTCACCGGTGAATGTAATACAGTCGCCCGACTTCACCATAACATTCAATGAACCCTGCCTGGGCAATCCCGCCAACTTTACCTACAATTCAAATATAATTCCGGTGCCGCCGTCGAACCTATTGTGGAGCTTTGGCGACGGAATACTGTCGTCGCTGTTAGATCCTTCCCATATTTACGGATTGTCGGATACCTTTCAGGTAAGCCTGCAGGTTATAAATCCCGCCACCGGTTGCGCGGCCACAGTTGTAGATGAACTCTTTATTAAGCCGCTTCCTGTACCGGGCTTCACGGTAACCGGAAGTTGCGAGGGCCTACCATTCCAGCTGAATGATGCTTCCGTAATACAAAGCGGCAGCATAGTATCATGGAACTGGGATTTTGGTTCCCTCGGCGGATCCATGTTGCAGGACCCGGTTGTGGTTCCACCGGTTGCAGGCATACAGCAACTAACGTTGTCGGTTACATCCAACCTGGGTTGTTCATCGGCAATAGCCGGAAATTTTGTGGTGTATGCAAATCCTGTAGCTGCGTTTATACCTGACCCGTTATTTGGTTCGCCGCCCCTGCCTGTAAACTTTATCAACAATACAACAGGCGGGAATACTTACCTGTGGAATTTTGGCGACGGAACCACATCGGCGCTGCAGTCCCCGTCGCACACCTATTCCGACACCGGAACGTATGTGGTTACTTTGACAGCTACCAGCATCCAGGGCTGTGTCGACAGTGTAAACGGCATGCTTGCAGTACTGATACCGTACCTTGATGTTGCGGTATCCAATGTATTCGCATCGCTCGACCAGGGCAGGCTGAATCTGTCGGCGCAGGTTACCAATATGGGTAATATTGTAATAAACAGCTTTCAAATAAAGAGTTCTATTGCTAACGGTTCGGTAATAAGTGAAATATTCAGCGGGTCGCTTGCTCCGGGTCAAACGATAATTTATAATTTTCAGTCGGGCTATGAACTATCCGATACTTATTCGGTGGAGTACTATTGCGTTGAAGCCACCAATCCGAATAGCGGCGTTGATGAAAATCCGTCGAACAATAAAAAATGCAGTGTGCTCGACAACAGTTTCGATATATTTACCGTGTTTCCGAACCCGTTTACCGACGACCTCACCATCAACTTTAACCTTCATACCGAAGGTCCCTTTCATGTTGAAATGTATGATGAAACCGGCAGGATAGTACTCAGGAACGATCCGGTTAGCGGTAAAAAAGGATTTAATTCGTACCGGGTAACTACTACGGCATTTTCGAAAGGATTTTATGTTGTGGTTATACGTTTCCGCGATGATGTGCGGATGTACCGGGCTGTTAAAGTGGTAAACTGACTCCTAAGCAGGTACTCTTAACGCTCCATCCTGATTTTTGAACGAAGGTACTGGATGGCCCGGCGGTTAAAAAAGATGCCGGCATGCGATACCATTTTTGAAATTATCATAATCCGGTTTAGCAGCCTGGCATATTTAAGCGACTGCAGGTAGATATCGATTTTTTGTTCCGTTAAAAATTCCTGAATCTGAAGTTTGTCGCCCGCCGTAAGCGACTCACGTCTGATATATTCATCCCTTAATTCATCCAGCGATCTGAATGCAAGCCGCAGCATGGACAGTGTAACATTAAAGCTGATGCGGTTAATCATGATTTTATGAAGGAAAAAATCATAATTCCTGTTAAAGTACATTTCAATATTACGCGCTGATATTTTTGTGTGTGTTGAAATCTGAATTGTTTCAAATTTAAATGAAACACTTTGTGGGTTTACACGAAGATAATAGAGCGGCTCGGGTAAATTAATAATCTGGTAGCCGGCCAGTAAAAACCGGCTGAATATTTCATAATCCTCCGAATGAATATAGAGTTCGTCAAATAAATTATCACGCAACAGCCCGGCATGAATTAATGAGCAGGGGTGATTAACTGGCGTACAAAAAAAGGATACGAATTTTAACGCCTGTGAAGTAAGCGCCTTCGGATAAATGCGCCTAAGTATCCGTCCTCTGGTTGAAATGTAATAATAACCTGCCGAAATAACTCTGGCATCAGGATTTGCAATAGCAGCATTCACCAAAAGTTCAACACGGTTCAAAGCCGAAATATCGTCGGCATCCATTCGTGCAATATACACGCCCTTTGCCATGGCTATTCCCTTATTGAGGGTGCGTATCAGCCCAAGGTTGTGCTCGTTGAAAACAGCTACCACCCGGTTGTCGGCTAGGGCGTAATTTTGAATCATTTCACGCGTATTGTCCGACGAACCGTCATCAATAAGCAACAATTCAAAATTTGAATAAGTCTGGTTCAATATTGAATCAACGGCTTCCTTAAGATAGGCGGAAGCGTTATAACAAGGCATCAGCACCGATATGAGTATGTTATTATTCATTTCAGGCGGTGTAAATCTTTTCAAGCTTTTTGATTTTTGCTTTCATAGTGAATTTTTCCTTAACAACTTCATATCCGGCACGTGTAATCTGTTCCAGCTCCCGGGGGTTGGCAAGGATAAATTCCAGTTTTTCAAGGACGGCCCGTTCATCACCATGCGGAACAATAAAACAATTTTCACCATCTATAACAAACTCGGGCGCAACGCCGCTTATTGTAAATACCGAAGGAACGCGCGACGCGAGGGCTTCCAGGTAAGTTTGACCAAATGCTTCAGCCGTTTCGTTTACCGGTATATGAACAAAGCAGTCGAACACCCGGTACAAGGCGGCAATATCTTCTTCAAACAAAACTTTCCTTATATTCTTATCAGGAATATCCGACAACATACTGTTGATAACAGACTGGTAATCGCCGGTGGCATTTGCCATAAACAACACTGCCCCGGGATACCTGTTCAATAATTTTTTAAATGCGGGAATTAAAAACTGTAAGCCTTTTAATTCGGTAAAACGGCTGATGGTCCCTATTACCGGTCCCAAATGTTGCAGATGATAACGTTTACGGATGGCACTAACCCGTTCATCCGAAACAGCTCCGGTGTCGTAATCGGCTATTTCGAGGCCATGGTGAACCAGGTGTACCTTTTCAGGCTTCACCTGTTCCATTTCGATAAGTATCCGTTGTACGTTCCGGCTTATGGCAATGATATCGGTGGCGAGAATATTTAAATACCGGTCGTACTTCACTGCCGGTTTAAACCAAACATGATGGTAATCGGAGTAGTGACGCGTCATGACCCGCTTTTTTACACCGGCAAGCACCGAGGCTGTGAGTCCTGCCAATGAGGGTTCAAACAGATGCGTATGCACTACATGGTATTTACCTTTAATCATGCGTCGCCAAAGGTTCCACGTTAGCCATGGTAAATCGGTTTTCCCGCGATAACTGAAATGCCACACCCGAATATTTCTTTCATGTAAAAAAGCCTCCATAGCGCTTCCCCTGGAGTTGATTAATGCGAACTCGGGTTCGAATAAACTTTTATCGAGATAATCGACATACCATTCGTGTTCCTGGGCGCGCCGGATATCTCCTACTATCAAAAGTATTCGCCTTTTCATCTTCAGATGTGCCCTGTGGTATTCCTGTTTGAATCAACAAACATATTAAAATAATCGCTGAACAAAACCATTATCCATTTTCATATAAATCAGAAAGCGCTTTGTATTTGGTTTTTACGTCAAACTTTTCACGCACCTCGTCATATGCCCGGTTGGTAATCATCAGGTTTTTATCTGCCGCACCGGTGGTTTCGGTAAAACTGTTTAAAATGGCAACGGAATCGCGGAATGGAACAATACGGCAGTTTACGTGATGGATGGCAAATTCACACGCAATGCCACTTCGGGTGATAATACAAGGTACCCGAGCCGCCATAGCCTCAATATAGGTTTGTCCAAATGCCTCGGCGGTTTCCGACACAGGGGTATGAACAAAACAATCGAAGGTTTTATAGAGGATGTTTATTTGTGCCTCAAATGTGATAAGGCGATACCTGTTGCCGGGGATTGAACTGAGAAGCCTGGTGATTTCGCCGGTATAGGGACCCTGTGCGTTTGTAAGTATGAGCAAAGCACGTGGATTCTGCTCCATGTACATTTTGAATGCTTCAACAATATACTGCACCCCCTTCCATTCAATAAACCTGCTTACAACACCTATTACATAAGCACTTTTATCGATGGAATACTTTTCACGCATGGCATCAACAGCAGGATCCGTTTTATCATGGTTAAATTCATTAAAATCGATACCATGATGTATAACCAGCACTTTTTTTTCTGAAATCTTTTCACGGTTTACCAAAATATCTCTTACAATGTTGCTTACCGCGATAACCCTGGTCGCCAGGTTTGCCGCCAAACGGTCGTACTTTACCGCCTGAGGGAAATACACATGATGAAAATCGGAGTTGTGCCGTGTAATCACCCGCAAAGGAACTCCTGCCAGCCACGCTGCCAGCATACCCGAGATGGTAGCTTCAAACAAGTGAGCATGTACAATGTGGTACCGGTTTTTTAACATGAGCATAAACAAGCGGAGCGTGAGCCCTATCAGCGAAAGCTTGCCGGCCGACGAATAAAAATGTACCGGTACATTGTGTTGATTCAGAAAGCGTGATAAATAGGATCCCGGCCGGTTTATCAGGACAAACTCCAGACAAAAACGGTCGCGGTCGATGTATTCAACCAACCATTCATGCTCTTTAGCCCTCTCAATATTATATACAATTACAAGTACCTTTTTTCTCATTTGATGCCGGGTAGTTGTTCATCAAGCGAATCAAAAATTTGTGACAAAAGGTTATTGTAATCTATGCTGTCAAGAAACTCATGTACGGCCTCATGATTAAATTTCAACGTTCCCTCGTAAGCTTGTGTGATAATACCGAAAAATTCATCATCGTCATTCACATGATAAATGGCCTGGTCCATAAGCGAGGGGATTTCGCAATCGATATTTGAAATAATAGATTTACCGCAACCGAGGTAACTGATTACTTTTAGCGGGGAACGGAAATCATTCTTATAATTCACCGTATTATCATAAGCAATAATACCAACCCTGCAGGCTTTAAGGTGTTTTCTGAAACCTTCGGGATTCATGGCACCGAGCCATTTTACTCCATCAATACTCAACAACTCCCTGAAAAGATTTTTTCCTGTATCACTGATGGTTTTGTCGGGGCCTATCAACACCAGCTTACCGGGAAACTTAGAGGCAATTT
>CAZPKJ010000070.1:9721-10016 GCA_964587075.1 uncultured Flavobacteriaceae bacterium
ACCCAGCAGTTTAAAATGAATCTGGTCGGATATGGTACCCAGCAACATGATAGAATCGGCTGAACTTTCGCTGACAGCCTGATGGTATGCATCGGGGATTTTATAAAAAGCGGTATCAACTCCCTGGGGAATACGGATTACATTGTTATTAAGCGCCTCGTAGTGTCCGATGAACTTGGGGCTGGTAACCACAACCATATCGGCCATTTTTGCAAGGGGTATGTCGAGGTTGCAACCGGCAATCGGATCGATAACATGAAAGATGTGCCGGTAATTTTTATCATTTTTAAACAGG
>CAZPKJ010000070.1:10026-13979 GCA_964587075.1 uncultured Flavobacteriaceae bacterium
ACGCTTTTCAGGAAGCCGCCTGGTTCGCAACATGTTACTGTTAACCTGATCGTTAACCCACAACGAAAATTTACCCAGCGAAGCGGGAATAAGATTGAAGTAGGTAACAACCGTTAGTGTTTTATTAATTTGCTGAATTTGCTGCCTGATGTTCCAGAGGTTCGAAAACTTCCAGGGGTTTGGCGGACCGAGAAAAATAACTTCAACACGCTTCGACAACTGAAAAGCATAGTGCAGCTGTGTATGCCAAATTTCGCACCAGGGCTCATCGGATGTTAAAATAATATGGTCGGCAGGCTGCTTATTCATTTGCAAAATCAAGAATCATATTATGACCTGATGTACCTGTTATCGACATAGATAATGGTAGCCACGGTTTTTGTAATTACGTTTTTTACCATGGCCGAATAATTATTTTTTGTCATGAGTGCATTTACCTGCGAACTCATAACATCGGCCAGGGTAGTAACCTGGTTCTGTTCAACGGCAATAATCTTAGGGCGGGTGTTCACCCAGTCGAGCGTTGCGAGTACCTCCATTTCAAATCCTTCGGTATCGATATTGAGAAAATCAATTTCGCGGCCTGGCGGTTTATGTTTTGTCAATATTTCGGACAAAGTCATTACGGGGCACGTTATTTCACGGGTAATTTTATCGAGCGCGCCATTTTCGGCTATAGTTTCCTTTGAAAAGGAGTTTAATGCCGAAGTGTCGCTGATAAAGTAATAGGTTAAAGTTCCGGATGAACTGCCCACGCCAACCTCAAGATTGGTATCCAGGGGCCGCTCGCGGTCGAACAAACTCTTTGAGCCCGGTCGGGGGTCGATATTTATACCCCGCCATCCGTTCCGGTACAGCAGGTGTGTATTGGAGCCAATGGTTGGATGATAAGAGCCGACATCCACATAGAAACCATTTTTGATTTTAATGGTACTGTTCATGATAGCCTGTACCATGAGGTCTTCGCCGCTTTGTGAAAAGTGAATCCCGAAATTTTCACTACCGAAAAGCAGTTTGCGCAACATTCCCTTGAGGTTTGACGGCAAAAGAGATTTGATAAGGCTACTCATGGATGATTGATTAATTTTAAGTGTATGTTCAGGAATCGAACAATTGCCGGCGGCGGAATTTTACCGCGCAGATAACGGTCATGACATTTCCATACTAACCTTGCCGGGATATACGCTGTTTAGTTTCGGGTTAATGAATTTACCGGTATCAAACAAATCGCGCGGCTCAAGCTTAAAGCTGATGGCATTTTCGAACACAGCATAATTTTTACTTTCTTCGCCAAACTGAATATCGATGTAATAGGTTCCATCGCCGTAAACAGGCAACACATCGAGCTGAAATGAAACCGTACCGGAACCCTTTGAACCGGCAAAGAGGCGTTTCCCCAGGTCATGATTGCTTATATTGACCAGCGACTGAAAGTAACTGTCTTTAAGAGTTATTCTGAATCCAACTTCGGCATTGGGAGTGATTCCGTTGTAGTCGAATTCGGCATTAAACTGTTCACCTGAAAAAAAGAGGTAACTGGGCTTTCCTTTTCGAAGCAACCGAGCGCGTATTACCCCCGAGTTGGCCGACTTGCGCGACGGGTGGTTCTCGAGGTCAAATACACCCGGTTCATTTTCCCATGAGCTGGCAATCATCATGTAACTGTCGATACCATCATTTACATCACCATGATACTTCACCTGGCCTTTGTCGAGAACAACCACCGACGAGCAGAGCGACCGTACAGCAGCCATATTATGACTCACAAATAAAATGGTGCGGCCGCTTTTGGTCACAGTTTCCATTTTATCGAGACACTTTTTCTGAAAATCGATGTCACCAACTGCAAGCACCTCATCAATCACCAGTATTTCGGATTCAAGGAAAGCGGCAACCGAAAAAGCAAGTCGTAACTGCATTCCGCTCGAATACCACTTCAAAGGAGTGTCGAGGAATTTCTCAACGCCGCTGAAGTCTACTATTTCGTCGAACTTGGCTTCAATTTCACGTTTCGACATCCCCAGGAGGGAACCATTAAAAAACACATTTTCGAGGCCGGTAAGTTCGGGATGAAAACCGGTTCCAACTTCCAGCAGGCTGGCCATACGCCCTCGTGTAACTATGCGTCCCGAAGTAGGAGGAGTAATTTTTGAAAGGATCTTAAGCAGTGTTGATTTACCTGAGCCATTGCGCCCGATAATAGCTTTTGATTCACCGGGGTTCACGTCGAACGATACATCTTTAACCGCCCAGAATTCTTCGTCGTTCGATTTCTTGAATTTATAAAATCCAGCCAAACGCTCACGAAGGCTCAGGTATCCGCCAGCCTGGTGATGTATCCTGAACATTTTGGATACATTCTGGATTTCGATAATATGCTTACTCACTTTTATTTATTGTTTTACAGATTCAGGTACCATGCGGGTAACCAGTTATTAATAATTTGTTTTCGGTTTGTTCCGAAAATTACTTTTCGTTCATCAGGCAACATCGGCAAAATAAGTCTCCGACTTTTTAAAGTACAGCACTCCTGCAAAGAAAAATATGATGGCACTGCATGTACTCAGCGCAAGCAAAGGTAAATCGAGCGGGATACCCGAAACGGCACTCCGCAGCAGCGAAATAGCACCGGTTAGCGGATTCACCGCCATAATATAACGCGCGTAAATATTAGTTACAATGGAAGCCGGATAAATCACCGGCGACAAAAATAACAATACCTGTATGGAATAGGGTATTACATATTTAAAATCGCGGTATTTGATATTGAGCGCGGCCAGAAATGTTCCCAGTCCGAATGTTGCCAGTGAAGTAATGAGCAGTGCTCCTGTCAGGTACAGGAAAAATTCAGCAATGTTTACCGGAATCTGGTAATAAATGAGGATAATTACATAAATTGAAAACGCCATCAGGAAATCGAAGAGCGTTACCATGACCGAAGATATGGGAATGATAAGCCTTGGAAAATAAATTTTCTTCATGATATGGGCGTTGTTCAGGATACTGTTGCTGGCCGAAGTTAAACCGGTTGAAAAAATATTCCATAACAACAATCCCGAAAAAACAAATACCGGGTAAGGTACATCGTCGGAGGGAACACCCAGTTTTTTGCCAAAGAAGAATGAAAACAGCGCCATCATCAGTATAGGCTGAATTACCGCCCAGGCAAATCCAAAAAAGGTTTGTTTGTAACGGACTTTAATATCGCGCCAGGTATAATAGTAAAACAACTCCCTGTAACGCCACAACTCATCAATTCCAAACCCCAGCCGGTTAACCGGTTTGATTTCTTCTTCTATCATCCTGAATAATAACTTGTAAACTTTGCAATAAGGCCTGCAAATTTAGGGGTAAAAATCATGAATGACTAAAATTCCGTAATTTGGTATCGTTTTAAAATAACCACACCATTCAATTAGCTGATATTAAGTAACTTGCACGCAAATGTAACGGGGTATTTATAAAACCCGTCATGCATCGTTTACCCAAATGGTTTACCTGTTCGCCAAACAAATTGAAAATATTCATCAAAGTATAGTACTTCTGCGTTTCGGTTCGGGGACACCAAACACCGGTACCGGAATGAAAATAATCATTTGAGTACCCGGTAGTGTATCAATAAAAAAACAGACTTTTGCAATCTTCAGTAAACCCATAAACAACCTTACTTTAATATGTGTGGTATTGCCGGTTTTTATTCGCAGGATCATTTTTTTCAGAAGGAGAACATTTTGGCTATGACCGACACTATCCGTCATCGCGGGCCCGACGATGAGGGTTCGTATTACGATGGCACCTGTGGATTGGGCCATCGCCGGTTAAGTATTATCGACTTGTCGAAACGTGCGTCGCAACCTATGTATTCACACGACAACCGGTATGTGATTGTATATAACGGTGAGGTATATAATTTTCAGGAAATCGGAGCCAAGCTCGGGCAAAGCGGGAGTGAG
>CAZPKJ010000071.1:0-2674 GCA_964587075.1 uncultured Flavobacteriaceae bacterium
TCAGATGCTTTTCACCGAGAGCAACACTGATTTGCGCATGCAGATAGGTTAACATTTGCGATACGGTCATTCTTCCCCACCGTGGTCCGGAAGAGGAAGACAATTGAAATATCCTTTCAAGAATTTTTTCTTTCACGCCGGGATGTAAAAGATTTTGGTTCATTTATAAGCCAAATGCATCAAATCTTACCCGGCATTTTCTTCCGGTTCTTCAATTACCTTTAAAAGTACCGATTCAACACTATGCCGGAAGCGTTTCAGTACTGTAATTTCATATCCCGCAAAGGTTCTCTTTTCGTTAACAGCAGGTATTCTCCTGAAAATATAGTTTAAGAGACCCGAAATAGTTTCATATTCGGTTGATTCGGGAATTGCAACAGGTAACAATGAATTTACATCACCAATGGAAGTTTGTGCGTTTACCACAAACTCTGTATCGCTCTTTTTATCCACGGATGGTTTTTCCTCATCCTACTCATGCTGTATTTCTCCTACCAGTTCCTCAATAATATCTTCCATGGTCACTATTCCTGCGGTTTCACCAAATTCATTGGTTGCTATGGCCATTTGGATATGCTGATTCTGCAATTCACGCAAAAGCTCATTAATCCGTTTGGTAAGGGGAACAAAATAAGCGGGCCTTATCATATCCCGGATACCGCTAAAGTCGTTGGTTTTAAGAATTTTTAAAAGGTCACGGGTATGTATGATTCCTATAATATTATCAAGCGAACCTTTGAAAACCGGAAAGCGTGAAAACTGTTCATCAATAACTTTATTCAATATAAAATCGTTGGACCAATCGATGTCGATAGCTGAAATTTTAGTACGTGGAACCAGGATTTGCCTAACTACGCGGTCGTCAAATTCAAATACGTTTTGAATCAGTTCATGTTCCGAATGTTTGATGGCTCCTCCCTCTTCACTTTCAGTGAGGATCAGCCTTATTTCTTCTTCGGTATGTATATCATGGCCAATCGTGGGTTTTATTCCTATAACACGGAGCAACAGGTTGGCCATGTTATTGAGTACCCAAATCAACGGGCTAAAGATCATATAAAAAATACGCAGGGGTAATGAAACAGCAAGCGTAGTGGTAAGCGGGTGCCTGATGGCAATGGTTTTGGGAGCAAGTTCACCCAGCACGATGTGCAGGACAGTAAGCAATCCGAATGCCAGCGGGAACGCCGCTTTATGCGCTGAGGCAGGACTCACTTCGAATCCTACCAGGTCAAACAGTTTTATGATAAGTTCAGAGAAAACGCCTTCACCAAACCATCCGAGTGCCAGGCTGGCCATAGTTATTCCAAGCTGATTGGCCGACAGGTAAGCGTCGAGATGATCAATAATATGTTTGGCAATGCCGGCAATTTTTCCGCCTTTGCTTGCTACAACATCTACCTGCGCCGCCCGCACCTTTACTATGGCAAATTCGGCGGCTACAAAGAAGCCATTAAGAAGTAGCAGGAATAAAGTAACTAACAGTTCGAATGCCATTGGGATGGATAATTTAATAAGTAGAAAATAATATCCTGAAAAATGGCAGGTTGAAATCGGGAATCTTCGTCGGGGTCCATATTACAATTTAAAATTAACGGCTCATTTTTGGCATATCCATCACCTTAAAACCATCCATGCTGAAAATTTCAGGATCCGGTTTGGCTCGGTTGATATTTTTAATTCTCACCGTTACACTTTCATCTTTGGTTTTATCGGTTGATATAATTTCAATGGGAAAACCTTTAACATTTTTTAACTGAGGCAACGATCGTGATGCGCCTGAGTGGCCCTTTGAACTGCTGAAAATTTTATATAAATCAGAATAATTCAATCCGCTTTCACTGGTAACCCAAACATCCGAAATGGTTTCTTGGGTTTCAGCAATAATGCGGGTACATTTATAGCCGTTTATGGTTTTAACATCTTTTGTTACAGTTATTTTGGGTTCATTGGTTTTTTCACCTGCTTTTTCAATTTCAGAGGCCGGGATTGACATGGCCATTTTCTGACCATTATGCTCCATTAGCATGAATTGTTTGTTAGCGTTGTTGTCAATGAGAACCCGCATGGTACCCTGACTGCCATCAAACTGCGGTTCAATGGCAACCATCGACTGACTGGAGGATACTTTCATTAAAACAGGCGATTTCGATTTTGCCGAAACGATTTCCATAGTAAAATTAAGATCCTGTGCCAAGCTGTAAAATGGAAACATCAGGCAAATGGCAGTAAGTAAGCCGAAAAATGTAACGCGCATTCTGTTTAGTTTTGAAGTGCCAAATTACTAATATTTTTATTATCATTTTTTATTTGTAATTTGAGGGCTGGTAATTGATTTACAATTAGTTGCAATTCAATGAAATAATGCATACGGGCAATTGTGATTTTAACTTTTTTAAGCAGGTTTGGCTGCGGGTTATGGTTATGTCATTTCTGCTTTTTTCGTGCCAGATGTTGCAGGCACAACCCTATTTCGACATAGCCGGTCTTTCGGGGTGGGATTCACCTGAAAGTAAAAGATCACCAGGGTCCGAAGAACAAACCGGTCAGCTTTTTATTTCAATTCCCGTAAAGGTAAGTGATCGCCATAGAATTATCACTACAATGATGGTGGAGTCGCGATTTATAAGTACCGAAAAACCGGATGATGACATTTCCCTGTTTAGCGCCTCAT
>CAZPKJ010000071.1:2684-13948 GCA_964587075.1 uncultured Flavobacteriaceae bacterium
CTCATTACCCCTTACATGGTATTACCAGTTCACCGACAGTAACTATTCGTTTACCGTAACAATAATTGGCCGCATGAACAGCACCAGGCTGGGCATTGATGAAGAATCGGCACAAACCGGAGGTGCTTTTGTTCAGTCGGTTCGAGTCAGCAATAAGGTAAAGTTAAAGGCAGGATTATATTATAACCGCGAATTTTTTGGCGATTTTGTATTGCCGCTTGCCGGTATTGAATGGCGGATGAATAACAGGATGTGGATGTATGGGCTTTTACCAAACTCGATGCGTATGGAATATAAGATTTCAAAGGAACTTTATACGGGCATAGCATTCAAATCAATTACCAATTCATTCAGGTATAAAGATGAACCGGGTTATTTTAAATGGCAGGATAATCATGCCGGAATTTTTACCGACTGGTACCTTCCGGGAAAGTTTGTGCTTTCAGCTGAAGCCGGCCACACGTTGTTCAGGAAGCTTTCAAACCGTAGCCGTGATAATTTCCATTCCTTTAAACAGGATGGGGTTATCTTTAAGGTAGGTATATATTACAGGATTAGGTTAGACGGGTAAAATAATTATCAGCCCCCACGCTGAATTACATTAATATACATTGCCGGGTAACAGGAATTACAGGAAAAACTTCGGAATTCATTATCTTTGTTCAGGAACTTTATAAAACAGTTGAGCTATGGAGATAGAACAGGAAATAAAACAAACCGTAAAGTTCAAATCGGAGTACCATAAAATGGCGGTTAATATTTTATATACAGCATCGTGGATCGACGCGTTCAATACCAGTCAGCTGAAGCCATTTGGTTTGACACCGCAGCAGTTTAATATCCTTCGTATTTTGCGCGGGCAATTTCCAAAACCCGCAACAATCAATTTGCTTATTGACAGGATGATTGACAAAAGCAGTAATGCATCACGTTTGGTCGACAGGCTGCTTCAAAAAGGATTTGTTACCCGTTGTACCAACGAAACCGATAAGCGTTCGGTAAATGTTATGATAACCGACCAGGGTTTAAGCACTTTAAAACAAATTGATGAATTGCCTGGATTTTTTGACGCTCGTATCAGCGGATTATCCGAAAGCGAAGCCCGCGAGTTAAACAGGCTGCTTGACAAGGTCCGGGGATAGAGTTTCTTTTCGTTACCTGGTTGTAATAGTTCAATTTTTAAAAAGTAAGCGTAGCGCCAAGCGATGGTATAATTGGCAACTGGTCGACACGTTCGTTGGTGATGCGGTCAACATAGAAGATGTTGTTCCGGTTATACGTGTTGATAAGACTTCCTGTAACCTCGAGATTGGAATTTTTACCTACCACTACGGTTTTTCTTAACGAGATATCGAGGCGGTGGTAATAGGGAAGCTGACCCTGATTGAGCGGCCCGTATAAAATTCCGAAAGTACCGTTATCGGTAGTGGGATCTACGTTAAGCCCGTCGGTAAAATCGAGATATTCATAAAACCCCTGGGTTTGTGTAAACGGAAATCCAGAGCCCATGTTCCACCGGGCGTCAAATTGCCAGTCGAGGTTCTTGCCGAAGGTATATGACCCTACCAGGTTAATATTATGACGTCTGTCGAAATGCGGCACATATTCGCGGTATTCATCACGCCTGGTAACAAATCCCAGCGAGTAAACCGCCCAGAAATAATAGCGTTTGTACTCATATTTGATAGTGATATCGGCACCTTTGGCCGTTCCTTTTTCTACGATGTAGTCGCTGCGCAGCAATTCGGGTTCATCCGAAAATTCGGCCGTGTTATCAAACAGCTTGTCCCGGTTTACGCTGGTTAGTTGGTTGAACTCCTTAATATACGCTTCTATATTCACCGTTAAGTGCCAGGGCAGGTCAATCTCGATACCGGCCAAACCATGTGTAGCTTTCTGAAGCCGTGAATCGACCGATTCACCGCGATAGGTAGTTGGCAAATTTTCGGGACCCGATAAAAATCCATAAAATAAATTCACAACATCCCTGTCAGATACGGTACTGAGCATGTTTTGGGCATATATGCCGCCGGCCGCCTTTATCCTAACATAATTATTGATGTTATATTTCGCGCCAAGACGGGGTTCGAGCGACAGCTCCGATAAGGAAGCGTAATAATGAAAACGTATACCGGGTTCTATAACGAGGTTTTTAATGATTTTTTTCCCCGTAATATAAGCCCCCAACTCGGTAGTATTTTCTTCCTGTTCAACTTTTGTCCCCAGGAAATTATAGAACTCAAAATCGGTTTTAAACCCAAGTGCTTCTATACCGTATTTAATTTCATCGCGTCCAATGAGGTAAGTAAAATTTAAACCGATATTAAATCCGTTCACCAGGCTCGACCGTGGGCGCTTATCGGCCTCTTCGAGCCTGATCTTGTATTGTGAATATGCGAAATTACCGTCAAGTAAAACCGATGAGTTGCCCGGTACAATTACAAAGGAGGAGCCAAAACCATTTGAGTTCCATTTATAATCGGAAACACCCAGATACCTGGCGCGGTCGTTAAAACTGAATCCAAACACATTAAACTTGCTTCCGTTGGCATTGTTGGTTACCAGCTTTCCGTAAAAGTCGTTAAAGCTGTATGGAAGCCCGTCATCACCCGCGTAACTGTACAGGCTTTTTGATGTTTGATCGAGATACGATGTTTTGCCGGATATTACAAACGACGCGTCGCCATCACCATCGAATTTCGACCGTTTTATAGGGCCTTCGAGCAACAGTTTTGACGTAAATGGATTGGCTGAAACTTTACCGGCAAGTCGTTTTTTATTTCCATCACGTGTTTTGATATCCATTACACTTGAAATCCGGCCCCCGTATTCAGCACCAAATCCGCCCGCATAAACATCGGCATTACGAATAATATCGGTATCGAAAACCGAAAACAAACCGATGGAATGAAATGGATTATAAATCACCATTCCGTCGAGCAAAACCTTGTTCTGGATGGGTGTACCACCGCGAATATAAAGTTGTCCACCCTGATCGCCACTAAATACAACACCCGGAAGCACTTGTAAATACTGAACTATATCCGGCTCTCCTCCAACCGAAGGTAATTGTTTCAGTTCTTTGGGCGTAATTTTATTCATCGACATTTTAACTTCGGTACGCTGTTCCTGTTTGGCCGCCGAGATATCAATAGTTTTTAAGTTGACGCTTCGCTTTTCGAGGTAAAGCTTTTTTGTAATCAGGTCACCCGATTTAAGAGAGAGGGGTACAAACAATGTATCGTGCTCAATAGACGAAACGATAAGTGTATAATCACCTTCCGGAATTTTTGTTATGGCATAGTATCCGTTTACATCCGTTGCAGCGCCAATAGTTGTTCCCTGCAGGTACACGTTTGTAAAAAGTACGGGTTCACCCGTCTCTTTTGAGTAAACAAAACCACGTACGGTGGCCGATTGCGCAAGTATCATGTTTGGTAAAAGAAGGAAACAAAGCATCAGGGCAATTTGCTGAAATCTTACTGGTAAAATCATAAATGGAATTAAATTAATAAATGAACAATTTGAAATTTCCAAATGCCTTGCGGCTGAGAAATTGATTATTTTGAAGATTTTGTTTTTAACAAAGCAGTTTTTGCCGATTTTTGTTTTGGTAGTGTTTTGAGTTTGGTATCCGACAACTCAAGCAATACATCGAACTCTTCAGAGGTAAGCGGCATCACCGATAACCGGCCAATGCGAACCAGGGCAATATTTTTAAGCCTGGCTTCCCCTTTTATCCGCGAAAGCGAAACCGGGTTCTTTAATGTTTTGAACGGTTGCAAATCAACAGCAACCCATCGGTCGTCGCCGGTAGTAGGGTCCTGATAAGCTGTTTTTGATACACGGGCAATTCCAACAACTTCGAGACCCGTATTTGAATGATAAAACATAACCAGGTCGCCCAGTTTCATGCCGTTGAGATGTAACCGGGCCGCATAATTCCTCACTCCGCTCCAGCAGGTTTCACCTTCATCCAGAAATTGCTCCCATGAATAAACCGTTGGTTCCGATTTTACAAGCCAATAATTCATTTTCACAACCAGGCTATGACATTAATTAGGCCTATGTTCAAGGTGTCATAAAGAGGATGGCATAGAAAGTGAATTTCAATGGTAATCGCTAAGTTTCAGGTGTAAAATTAAGTTCAATCAGTTTTATAACCATCTGATTAGCAGCCTTTTCATTTTGACCATGTTTTTATTAATTTTAGGACCCGTTATTTGAGATTCAATTTTAATTCCATAAACCCCAAAGTCATGAAAAAATTTATCTGTTTGATTTCAGTCCTGGTAATTATAACCGTGTTTAACTGCCAGGCTCAAAACCAGGCATCCTGTTGTTCTATGCATAGTACCGGTCAGTTTGCCATGCTTGCCGGAAATACCGGATTCAGGGCTGCTCATTTAAGCCCGTTGCCTATTGAATTCAAAGCTTTAAAAGGATTGATGGTTTCATTCGCTACGCCGGATGGTTCGAAAGGATCGGCATTTATGGTGCCCTCTGATACTAAAAGTGACCGTTATTTATTTGTGTTTCACGAATGGTGGGGTCTGAATGATCACATCAAACAGGAGGCCGAAAAACTGGCTAACGAAATACCCGGAGTTAATGTGATGGCTATTGATTTGTACGATGGAAAAATTGCCACCAATGCCGATGATGCGGGCAAAGTAATGCAATCGATTAAAAAAGAACGCGCCGAGGCAATTATTAATGGTGCCATTTCATATATCCGTACCGGTGCCGTGATTCAAACGATTGGCTGGTGTTTTGGAGGCGGGTGGTCGATGCAGGCTTCAATACTTGCCGGAGAAAAAGCTAAGGGATGTGTTATTTATTATGGAATGCCCGAAAGTGATGCTGCCAGACTAAAAAGTTTTAATGCACCTGTACTGGGTATTTTTGCTACCAACGATGGCTGGATAAACAAAGAGGTGGTTGATAAGTTTGAAAAGCAGATGAAGGAACTTAAAAAGCTACTCACCTTGCATTGGTATGAAGCCGATCACGCATTCGCAAACCCAAGCAATCCTCAGTATAATGTAAAAGCCAGCGAAGATGCAAGGAAGCATGTGCTGGCTTTTATTAAAAATAATTTCAATCATGAATGATAAGGAATAGAAATTATAATCGCATATCGATCATTTGAAATAATCAGATCCCGAAGCCGGGTGTTTCAATTGAATAACTTTCTTCGGTATGCCGGATATTTAACACCGGTATGGTGGAGTGATTAACTATTTGTTGTGTAAACATACCCGGTATTTTAGATTCGTGTCCGGTATTAATTACAATCAGGTCGCACTGTTGTGCTGAAGCGTAATTCAATGCTGCCCTGGCAAGGCTTTTTTCATGAACTATAGTTGTTTTATATTCGAGGCGTTCGTTTTTTACAAGGGATTCAACCGATTTAATTTTTACTTTAAATTTGTTTAAATCCTGTTCATCATCCGAATCGGGCAACCCTAAAATATGCAATCCGGCTTTATACATGCGGGCAAATTCCATGGCAAGATTTACTTTTTCCCTGCTGTGTGTTGAATTATCAATAGGTATTAATATATTTCTGAATCCTGTTTTACTGAGGTTATTCAAGAATGTCAGCACGGGAATGTCAGATAAATCAACCAGCCGCTGAGTATTGCTGCCTGCAAATACTTCCTTGTAGCCCCTGGCACCATGCGTTCCCATTACAATCAGGTCGACATTCATTTTTTTAGCATAATCCATAATGCTGTTATGAATATGTCCCGTGGCAATGTGTACATGACAATTCAGCTTGTATTTATTTTTGATATTTTCACCAACCTTTTCAAGGTTTCCCCGGATAACATTTTCGAATTCGTTGGCATCCGTATCGGCCGGAGGAAGTTCTTTCGGTACCAGAAAGCTGTAGTTGCTTTGTTCGACCACATGAATAATAAATAGCTCAGCTTTGAATAAAACAGCCAGGGCCCCGGCTTCGTCAAGAGCCACTTCAGCGATTTTTGAGAAATCAAAAGGGACAAGAATTTTTTTTATCTCATTAGTTTGCATAGGTGTTTCGTTTTTAGTTAGTTTAATAAAATTTCAGCCCGTCGAACGGCGAAACTGTCATAAGGGCTTTCCATGACAGATTTGCCCTGAATATAATGAATTTTAAAGAGAATTTCAAGTATACTATCAGCTTTACCCGAAGCCAGCAAAGTAGTTTGTTCAGGTTGCCGGTTACGAATAATTAAGGAAGTTGTACATTTGGTACCTTCGGATGAATATTTTTGCAGGACCGTACCGGTCTTTATGACAAATCAATAATCATTTCGTTTACACTCGGCACATTATGGAACAATTAATAGAGTACTTTCACCAGATAGGTCCCGTAAAGGCAGCTCTTATAGCTACTACATTTACCTGGCTGGTAACTGCAGCCGGAGCATCACTGGTATTCTTTTTTAAGACCATGAACCGGGCTGTGTTCGATGTAATGCTTGGCTTTACCGGGGGGGTAATGGTAGCTGCCAGCTTCTGGTCATTGCTGGCACCATCAATCGAATATTCCGAAAAACTTTATCCGAGTATGCCATGGATGCCCGCAGCTGTCGGGTTTTTATTTGGATCGCTGTTTATTTATGTGCTTGATAAATTCATGCCTCACCTGCACATAAATTTTGGTGAAGACGAAAGTGAGGGGATGAAAACCAAATGGCATAAAACCACTTTATTGCTTTTGGCCATAACGTTGCACAATATACCAGAGGGTTTGGCAATAGGGGTATTATTCGGAGCGGCTTCCATTGGAGTTGACGGAGATTTAATTCCTGCAGCCATTGTGCTGGCCATCGGGATAGGCTTACAGAATTTTCCCGAAGGTATAGCAGTAGCCATGCCCTTGCGCCGTCATGGGGTTAGTCGGCGGAAAAGTTTCTGGTATGGGCAACTGTCAGCTATTGTTGAGCCGGTTGCGGGGGTTATAGGTGCCATTGCGGTTATTTATATGCAGCCTATTTTACCCTTTGCCCTGGCATTCGCGGCCGGTGCCATGATTTATGTGGTAGTGGAAGAGGTAATCCCCGAAACACAGCGCGATAAATACACCGACATAGCGGTGCTGGGGTTCATTGGCGGATTTGTTGTTATGATGATCCTGGATGTTGCATTGGGTTAGCCGGATCATTGCCAGGCGAAAGAGTATGCGGCAAAATAAATTTTGTCTTTGGTGAATTTGCTCACACCCCAGATTTGTTCCTGTTTTTTATTGGTGGCATAATCAAGTTGTACTGCTTCGCCGTTGGGTACCGGGCAGGAATATTCAAGCAGTTTACCTTTTGCAAAATCCTCATAAATAAGTATCAGCGCCCTGTTGTAATAAACAACAACCTGTTTATCGAGGTCAATAAGCAGCATTTTGCATTTGTTGCTTAAACGGTCGCTGAACCAGAGGTCGCCCTTTTTTAATGCCATATAGGTTTTTCGGTTCCCTACTTTGCGGATGAAGTTGTAGGCATACTGATAAATATAACCGGTGTTATAATTAAGATACAGGTTATATGAATAATCAAATCGTGTGTAATAAAAATCCTGCAGGTATTCACGGTTGTTGTAAAAGGTAGGGATTGAACCAATTTCAAAATATTTGTACCAGTGATTTTGCAGTGTATACCAGTCTTCAGGTTTGTTGTATGGCAGCTTTTCCATGCTCCAGTTTCGGTGGTTATACCGGTAAATGGTTTTTTCTTCATTATCCATGACAAGCAGGTTGTCGTTTTCATCAAATTCCATATTGCGGATACAACCCTTGTACTCCAGCTTTAAGCTATCGGTAATTTTACCAAACTTGTTTATAAAATAAACCACCGGCCGGTTACATGAATTAAAAGCGATCAGTTCTTCGGAGTTAACAGCCAGTTTAAAACTGAATTGTTCATCATTCATCAGCAGGTGGCGGTCGAATGAAAACAACTCCTCCTTAACAAGTTGTGAGGTTGCCTGCCCGTATAATAACGTATTAATAATAGCAGTTATCAGGATAATCCGGTACATAGTAAAATAAATAAGCGGACAAAATTAGTGATTTGCCCGCTTATTCTGATTGGAGTTTAAACTGCCGCTTTCTTTCAGCTTCCGTTGGCAGGTACAGCCGCAGGGTTTGCAATCCGTACCTGGCCATCGGTACCATCCGATTCCGGGATGCCGGATTTCACTTTTTTATATTTCAGTTTTATCTTTTCCGAAATCAGATACATTACCGGAACAAGTATCAATGTAAGGAAAGTGGCAAATCCAAGACCGAAAATCATGGTCCACGAAAGTGGCCCCCAAAAAGCAACACTGTCGCCGCCAAAATATATATGTGGATTTAGTTCGGTAAATAACTTTACGAAGTCAATGTTTAGTCCGACAGCTAATGGAATTAACCCCAATATGGTTGCCGTGGCGGTAAGCAGTACCGGAGTCATCCTGGTTTTACCCCCTTCAATAATTGCCGTATGCAGATCCATACCACGCTCCCGCATCAGGTCGATGAATTCAACTATTAATATTCCGTTTCGTACTACAATTCCAGCTAATGCAACAATTCCAACGCCGGTCATCATGATGGATATTTCCATTTTGAAAACAGCATAGCCCAGCAGTACACCAATAACGCTGAAGAAAATCTCTGTGAGGATAATTACAGGTTTGCTGAATGAATTAAACTGGGTAACCAGTATTAAAAATATCAGGCCTAAAGAAACCAGCAGTGCGGTTCCTAAAAACGACATGGTTTCCATTTGCTGCTCCTGCTCACCGGTCATATCAATAGTAACTCCTTCGGGCAGCTGAAAATCTTTTGCCGCTTTTTGTACATCGGCAACAACATCGTTTGGCGAAAACCCACCCAGGATATTTGAATAAATGGTAATAGCCCGTTTTTGATTTTTACGTTTAATGCCGGCGTAAGTAGATGAATAGGATAAATCGGTAAACGACGACAGGGGAACCTGCCTTACCATTCCACCCATGTTCATATCACGGTATGTAATTTTCATGTTTCGCAACTGGTCGATATTATCGCGCTGGCTTTTTTCGAGTCGCAGTTGAATATCGTATTCATCATTGGCTTCCCTGAATTTCGAAACTTCTTTTCCAAATACGGCCGTTCGTATTTCAGAACCAACCTGACCGGTAGATATTCCTTCACGGTTGGCTCTTTCCCGGTCGATATTAAAAACAATTTCAGGTTTGTTATTTTGTAAATCTGTTTTCAATTCCTCAACTCCGGGTATCTGAAGCGAGTCGAGATACCTTTTCAGTCCTGAAGAGGCAGCAATGAGGTCGTCAAAATCATCGCCGCTTACTTCAATATTAATGGGCTTACCTGTTGGGGGGCCCCCTTGTTCCTGGTCGACTGAAATTTCGGCTCCGGGTATACCTTTCACGCTTTCGCGGATTTTATCAAGGTAATCGGCTGTTGAAACACCGTTGCGTTTTCCAAATTCAACAAATGCTACCGATACTTTCGACCGGTTTGGGTAAGTGGCCTGGTCGTTTTCGGCCGGATCGGTTACACCAATGGCAACGTTCGATATAACAGATGTAACAATTGGGTTTTCGGTACCAACCACATTCGTTACCCGTTCTTCAATTATTTTCGTTACCGAATCGGTATAGGCCTGATCAGTACCTACCGGAAGGGTCAGGTACACATAAATAAAGTTGGGGTCGGCCTGTGGAAAGAAACGGGAACCCGGATTGCGGACAATCAACAGTACAATGGTAAAAATAAATAAGGCTACCGTTCCGAGCATAATTCTCCAGGGCCTGTGCAACGCATACGCCAGCACTTTTTTGTAACCGGATGTAAAGGCGGGCCATATACTTTCCTGGAACCTGCGTATGGCTTTCACCATCCACAACTGGTACATTAAAAAAAGCAAATACATGGTAACAATAAAATTACCTATACCAAAGTTCCCGGTTACATAACCAATAAATGCCAAAGCACCCATAATTATGGCACCAATTTTTAATCTGCGGTTTCTGATCTTTTTTGGTTCAATGATGTTGTCGGGCTTCATAAACGACACGGCAAACACCGGGTTAATAATATATGCTACCAGGAGCGATGCCATCAGCGTGATAATAAGTGTGATGGGTAAAAAGAACATGAATTCACCTATGATGCCGTCCCAGAATGCAAGAGGAATAAATGGTGCCAGGGTGGTAAGTGTGCCGCTTAGCACGGGAAGAAAAACCTCACCGGTAGCCTTTTTCGCAGCAGTTACAATATCGGTTTTACCATTGTCGTAAATGCGGTGCGTGTTTTCGATAACAACAATGGCATCGTCGACAACAATTCCCAGGGCCAGTAAAAGAGAGAAAAGTACAATCATGTTCATGGTAAATCCGATTGCCGGCATTAATAAAAATGCAAGAAATATCGACAGGGGCACCGAAAGGGCAACAAACAATGCATTGGTTGCTCCCATAAAAAACATAAGCAACAGAGTAACCAGTATGAATCCGATGATGATAGTATTTATCAGATCATCAAGGGTTACTTTAGTTTGATTACTCTGGTCACCGGTAATGGTAATTTTTAGATCTTTCGGAAACTGATTTTCCTGCATTTCGGTAACCAGCGATTTTATTTTGTCGGATGCTTCGATCAGATTTTCACCACTTCGTTTAACGATATTTAATGTAATAACATTTTTCCCATACAGGCGGGCATAACTTTCCTGCTCGGCGAATCCATCTGCAACCGTGGCAATATCCCGCAGGTAAATTGGTGAACCTTCGGTTGAAACAACTACTATATTTTTGAGGGTTTCAATATTCTGAAACTCACCTTTAACACTTATTGAACGCCGCAATCCGTCCATTTCAACAGTGCCACCCGAAATGGTCATGTTTTCGAAAGCTATGGCATTTTCGATATCCCTCATCGATACGCGGGCGGCCTGTGCCTTATACATATCTACATTCACCTGGATCTCGCGTTGAAGGGCACCTACCACGTCCACACGGGTTATTTCACGGAGTGTCTCGATTCTGTCCTTCAGGTCATCGGAATATTTTTTAAGCTTATCGAGAGGATAATCACCGGCGATGTTAATGAAGAGGATAGGGATATCAGCAAAATTTATTTCCTGAACATTCGGGTCGTTGGGAAGATCGTCAGGCAAATCGTTCCGCGCCTTGTCAACCGCATCCTTAACACGTTGTTTGGCAACCGATACTTCTACATCGGTATTAAATTCAACTATAATGTTGGAGAAATCCTGTAATGAATTGCTGGT
>CAZPKJ010000072.1:0-13908 GCA_964587075.1 uncultured Flavobacteriaceae bacterium
TAAAGCCGGCGATGTTTCTGAAGACGAACTCGACCAACAGTATGCGGGTACTCTAAAACTTATTGAGGACCTCGAGTTTAAGAATATGCTTAGCGGTGAAGAGGATAGTCTTGATGCCGTGCTGACCATTAATTCAGGTGCCGGTGGTACTGAATCGCAGGACTGGGCCGAAATGCTCATGCGAATGTATATCCGGTGGGGCGAACGACATGATATGAAAGTAACCGAAATTGAACGTACAGATGGGGATGGCGCCGGGATAAAATCCTGTACCCTCGAATTTGAAGGACCTTTTGCCTACGGCTATCTCAAAAGTGAAAATGGCGTTCACCGCCTGGTTCGTATTTCACCTTTCGATTCAAACGCGCGAAGACATACTTCATTCGCTTCGGTATTTGCTTACCCGCTGGTAGATGATACCATCAATATTGAAATTAAAGATGCCGATATCAGTATCCAGACATCCCGCTCGGGGGGTGCCGGCGGACAAAATGTAAATAAGGTTGAAACAAAGGTTCAGTTGACTCACCACCCGACCGGAATTGTTGTGGTTTGCCAGGTTGAACGAACACAGGGAGGAAATAAGGAAAGGGCTATGCAGATGCTTAAATCGCAACTGTATGAACTGGAAATACGAAAACGCAATGAGGCTAAGGCGGCTACCGAAGCGGGAAAGATGAAAATTGAATGGGGCTCTCAAATCCGCAGTTATGTTTTCCATCCCTATAAACTGGTAAAGGATAACCGGACCTCGTATGAAACAAGCGATGTGCAGGGTGTTATGGATGGCGAACTGGATGAGTTTATGAAGTCGTGGCTCATGCAAAACTCCGGACAAACAGCCTGAAGCATGTAAATATTTGCATTGAATTCACATTAATAATATAATCATACCTATCTTAACCCCAATGTACCGCACCGAAAAAGACACCATGGGCGAAGTGAAAGTCCCGGCCGATAAATACTGGGGCGCACAAACACAGCGCTCTATTGAGAATTTTAAAATAGCTGCCGAAATCAACCGGATGCCTGTTGAAATTATCCGGGCCTTTGCCGTACTGAAGAAAGCTGCGGCTTTAACCAATAAGGAAGCCGGTGTGCTTACAGCTGATAAATGTGATTTGATATGCCGGGTTGCCGATGAAATTCTGGAAGGTAAACTTGATAATGAGTTTCCGTTGGTTGTGTGGCAAACCGGATCAGGAACACAATCCAACATGAATGTAAATGAAGTCATCGCTTATCGCGCCCATGTACTCAATGGCGGTTCTTTAACCGATGACAAAAAAGTCATCCATCCCAATGATGATGTTAACAAGTCACAGTCCTCCAACGATACTTTTCCTACTGCCATGCATATTGCCGCGTACCAAACACTGGTTCATATTACCCTTCCGGGGATGAAAAAGCTGCGCGACACACTTGGTCGCAAGTCGGCGGAGTTCATGAAAGTTGTCAAGATCGGACGTACACATCTGATGGATGCCACACCGCTGACCCTCGGCCAGGAGCTTTCGGGATATGTTTCGCAATTGAATCATGGCATCAAAGCCATTGAGAATACACTGACGCATTTGTCGGAACTTGCCCTTGGCGGGACGGCTGTTGGAACAGGAATCAATACACCCGAAAACTACGATGTAAATGTGGCCGCGGCAATTGCCCGTTTAACCGGGTTACCATTTGTTACCGCTGAAAACAAATTCGAAGCCCTGGCAGCGCATGATGCCATAGTTGAATCGCATGGGGCTCTCAAAACGGTTGCCTGCAGTTTGATGAAAATAGCCAATGATATCCGGCTTCTTGCATCAGGACCAAGAAGCGGCATTGGGGAGATTTATATTCCCGACAATGAACCGGGATCCTCTATCATGCCGGGTAAAGTGAATCCCACGCAGTGTGAAGCCATGACCATGGTTGCCGCCCAGGTACTCGGTAACGACGTTGCTATAAATATAGGCGGTGCAACCGGACATTTTGAGCTCAATGTTTTTAAACCGGTAATGATTTATAATTTCCTGCACAGTGCCCGCCTCATAGGTGATGTTTGCGTGTCGTTTAACGATAAATGTGCCGAAGGTATTGAACCATTACGGGATAATATCAGGAAAAACCTCGACAATTCACTGATGCTGGTAACCGCGTTGAATACAAAAATTGGTTACTACAAAGCGGCTGAAATTGCACAAACGGCACATAAGCAGGGTAAAACACTCAGGCAAACAGCAGTTGATTTGGGATATGTTACCCCCGAACAGTTTGATGAATGGGTGAGGCCGGAAGATATGGTTGGAAAAATTTAATTTACGTAACGGCTCGTTCCATGCGCATGCTAATCAAAAACGCACATATCGTTAATGAAGGTAAAATTACCACAGGTGATGTTCTTATCCGTTCGGGACGAATTGAAAAAGTGGGGGGTACCATTGAAAGCAACGGAAACGGCAATCACGAAATAGATGCTTCGGGGCTTTATCTTTTCCCGGGTTGTATCGACGACCAGGTTCATTTCCGTGAGCCGGGATTAACCCATAAAGGTACCATTCACACCGAGTCGCGCGCCGCTGTCGCGGGAGGTATAACCTCATTTATGGAGATGCCCAACACCATTCCCAATGCACTTACACACGAGCTTCTGGAGCAAAAGTACCGGATCGCGTCTGCTCATTCGCCGGCGAATTATTCCTTTTTCATGGGGGCTTCAAACGATAACATCGAAGAAGTGTTGAAAACAGATCCCAAAAAAGTTTGCGGCATTAAAATATTTATGGGTTCATCAACGGGAAATATGCTGGTGGATGACACTAAAATTTTAGAGAACATATTTTCAAAAACAGCATGCCTCATCGCAACCCATTGCGAAGATGAAGCTACGGTTCGTTCAAATCAGCAACGCTTTCGCGAGAAGTATGGCGACAAACTTACCGCAATCCATCATCCTGAAATCAGGAGTGAAGAAGCTTGTTATTTAAGCAGTAGTTTTGCCGCAGGGCTTGCTAAAAAGTATAATACACGCCTGCATATTCTCCATATCAGCACCGCTAAGGAAACAGGTTTGTTTATCAATAATGTTCCGCTTGAAAAGAAACGGATTACCGCCGAAGCATGCATTCATCATTTGTGGTTCACCGATGCCGATTACAGCCGGCTTGGGAATCTGATCAAATGGAATCCCGCTATCAAAACGGCCACCGACCGTGAAGGTATCTGGCAGGCACTGCTCGATGACCGTATTGATGTTATCGCCACCGACCACGCACCGCATACCCTTGAAGAGAAAAGTCTTCCATACGCATCAGCGCCTTCGGGAGGGCCGTTGGTACAACATAGCCTTTTGGCTATGCTGGAGTTCTATCACCAGGGAATGATTTCACTGGAAAACATTGCGCGTAAAATGTCGCACGATGTAGCAAAGTGTTTCCGGATAAAAGAAAGAGGGTTCATCCGTGAAGGTTATTTTGCCGACCTGGTATTGGCCGATCTCAACACCACCAACCGTGTAACTAAAGAAAGTTTACTTTATAAATGTGGCTGGTCGCCGTTTGAAGGAGTTACCTTCCGCTCAGCGGTAACACATACCATTGTTAATGGAAATGTAGTTTATGAAAAAGGTAACATTGTTGAAGCCGGTTCCGGAATGCGAATGGAATTCGATCATTGATTGCTTTATACATGCCGTGTTTTCATGTTTCACATACATGCAATCATCGGTTTGTTTTCGTTAATAAAATCAACGCTTGAAAAAAATAAAAAATTCCGATATTGTTAAGGTGCTGCTGATGTTTTCGGCATGCGGTTTTTATTCATGCCTCGAGGGGCCACCCGATATCCCTTCCGATATTTTTCCGCGCGACTCCATGATTTTGATCATGGCCGATGTTCATCTGGCTGAAGCGGAAATCATGAACAAACAATATGTTCCCTCCAACAGAATGTACCAGCCACAGCATTTAAAAGCACTGCTTGAACAAGCTTCCGTCGATTCGGTTAGGTTTAACCGGAGTTTTGAATTTTATATGAATCATCCGGGGTTTTTCAAAAACATGTACGATGAGGTAATCAACGAAATCAGCCGGCGCCAGGCCGAACAGGTTAGTGAGTGATTCTGTAAATCGTAATGCGTTTACAAATATTAATTTTTAATTCTTAATTTGTAATTTTAAATTAATTGCATCCAAGCCAAAATGATTTTGCGAACTGAAAATATTAATTGAATATTGAGTGGTGAATAGTGATTAAGTAATAATGACCCATGAAGTAGAGATTACTCACCTGGCGGCTCGTAATCACACTTCATGGCAAGCCTTCTTCCCTTATGACCCATTACCATTTCCCTCATTTCAAAAACCTGTCGAGCCATCCAAAAAACTCATTCTGCCACATAATACCGTTTTGTGGTTTCAGAACCCAGTGATTTTCGTCGGGGAACGAGAGGAACCTGGCAGGGATATTTTTTAAACGCGCAGCTGTAAACGCTTCCATTCCCTGGCTTATTGGTACGCGAAAATCGAGATCATTATGAATAACCAGAATCGGCGTGTCCCAGTTATTTACAAAATTGATTGGATTGAATTCGGTGTATGATTTCGGTTTAGGCATTCTGAAATACGGTCCACCCATATCAAAATCGGCAAAGAATAATTCTTCGGTGGTACCATACATACTCTCCAGGTTAAATACACCACAATGCGAAATAAATGCTTTAAATCGTTTGTTGTGGTTTCCTGCCAGCCAATAAACTGAGTATCCGCCAAAGCTTGCTCCTACGGCACCCAGTTTTTGTTTGTCGACAAATGGTTCGTTGCTCACATCATCAATCGCGCTAAGCAAATCATTCATCGCCTGTCCGCCCCAGTCGCCCGAAATTTGTTTATTCCATTCGGTGCCAAAGGAGGGTAGTCCTCTCCGGTTGGGCGCAACAACTATGTATCCGTTAGCTGCCATCAGCTGAAAATTCCAGCGGTAGCTGAAAAACTGCGACACGGTACTTTGCGGACCTCCCTGGCAATAGAGCAGGGCCGGATATTTTTTTGCCGGATCAAAATCGGGAGGATAAATTACCCAGGTAAGTATTTCTTTTCCGTCGGTTGCTTTCACCATGCGCTTTTCGACTTTGCCCATTTTTACGCCCGACAACTGATTTTTATTCAACTGCGTTATGGCTGTCGACTGACCCGTAGTTACATCCACATTATACAAATCTGTCGGGCTCGAAATATTCATGGCCGAGGTAATCATAGTGGTGTTTTTTCCCTGGGCGGTAAAAGAAAATCCGGTAACATCCGCTATGTCAGTTGTGAGCTGCCGGATATTTTGTCCGGGTTTGGCATTCATATCACAAATCCAAAGCTGGTCGGTAGCATTTATTCCCGAAGTAAAATAAATGGTTTTACCATCCGCTGAAATCTTGTACGACTCAACACTGTAATCAAAACCGGCAGTAAGTTCGGTTTTTGATTTCGTTTTGAAATCGTATTGAAAAATCCGGTTACGGTCGGCCTCATACATGGGTGTTTCCATGCTCAGCCAGAAAATTTTTGATCCGTCGGGTGCATACAGCGGATTGGTATCATAACCAAACATGCCATCTGTTAAATTGGTGGTTGACCCCGAAGCCAGGTCATAAATATAGACGTCGGAATTGGTGCTGAGAGCATAGGCCTTTCCCATCATTTTTTTACATGTGTAGGCAATTTTTTTACCATCAGGGCTCCAGCAAATCTGGCTGGCGCCGCCAAACGGCATCAGGGGTGTATCAAAAGGTTCCGCTTTCATGATGTCAATTACATCACCTTTCAGTTCGCCGTTTTGGTATGCTGTGTAAAATACATGGCTGTAATGATCATCCACCCACACATCCCAATGGCGGTACATCAGGTCATCGTATATTCTTCCGGTAGCCTTTGGCAGAGAGGGATAAGGATCGGAAGTGCTCTTTTTTACCCGGACCTCCCTGGTAACCCACAACTTATCACCGGCAGCATTAAAACCATAGTCGGTTATGCCCCCTTCGAGGCGACTCACCTGTTTTTTGCCGGTGCCGTCGGGCAGCATTTCCCATAACTGTGAAGTGCCCGAAGCCGACGACTGATAAAAAATCTTTTTACCATCCGCACTCCAGGAGGCGTTCGATGCTTTGTCGGAACTGTCGGCAACCATGGTTGTAGCTCCCCCTTGTGTTGAAACCGTGTACAGGTACCCGGATCCCTTGTTTTGCCCGATATCGAATTTTTTAAGACCAAATACCACGCTTTTGCCATCGGGCGACACGCGATGTTCTCCCAGGCGGTCGAGGCGCCATAGCTTTTCAGGAGTTAAGTTAGACTGCGAAAACGCTGTTAAGCAAACAGTTAATAATAATAAAAGAGCTTGAAACTTCTTCATATCAATTGAGGGTTTCCGGCAAAAGTCCGAAAAAATCGGAACTTCATCATATCCGGTCCGTCCTTTTCTGTCATCTTTTGCCCCCCTTCCACAAACCCGGTCAATCGGGCATTTCACACAATTTGTTTTTTTTTCTTATATTGAAAGTTGGGGTTGCTTCACAATTCGAAGATAATCGCCCCTCAAAAAGAGCCGTTCGCCAAGCAATTTTTAATGGTCACCATAATAGTTGCCGATCGGCCTTGTTGAAAACCGTATTTTATGGTTATAATTCTGATAATGAGTTAAATAATTTTTATTAAAAAGTTGCCCCGATATTAGATATTGTGATAAAAAATTATAATCTTTGTGTTTACTTCGGCTGCTTGTGAATAATTCTATAATAATTCCAAGATGAAGTAGCACTATTTTAATGTCAATACATGAACCACCAGGTTTGATGTTAAATAAAAAAACTAAAAAGTACACAGTAATTAATTGTTAAAAATATGACAAACAATTCTACACTTACCATGAAAACTTCAACCAATTTGTCAAGCCGGATAACCTGGCTGCCTGTTGCATTAATCCTGTTTTTTATGTCGGGGAATTTCGCCAAGGCGCAGTTGACCTATGTTGAAACCTTCGACACGCCAATTCCAACTTTAACACTGCCATTGGGCTGGTCGCAGGGTAAGTATGGTGCGGGAACGGATCCTGATAACTACTGGGATCGCGTTAACGTAGGTACCTTGCCTGCCTGCACCCCCCGTTCAGGAACCGGTATGATGCGTTACCTGTCATGGTGGATTACTGCCGGAGAATCATCGTTCCTGGCTTCAAAGCGCCTTGACATGCGCGGAAATATTCCCGCAGGTGGTGCGGCCATCAATTTCTGGATGTACCGGGATAACTCCGGATTTACAGCCAACCTGGACCGGATCCAGGTGTATGTGAACACCACTCCCGACATGGCCGGAACACCCACCCTGCTCATGGAAACCGTCACCGGTGCCGGAGCCATTCACCGTTCATGTACACAAACACCTGTACCTGTTACCTGTAACGGATGGAACCAGTATTCCTATGTGATTCCCGATGGTTCTGTTTATGACCTGAATGCCAACGTTTATGTGATTATTTTGGGTATCAGCGCATTCGGTAACAATATGTTTGTCGATGACTTTAGTGTAACCAGCTATCCAATCGCTCAAACATATACTGGCGGATCGGCTGCGGTTGTTTTCCAGAACCTGAGTACTACCGCGCCCAACCAGGTGAACCAGATGATCATCGGATGCAAAATGACCATGAGTGGCGCAACCTCCCCACGTACCCTTACGGAGATGGTTTTTAATACAAACGGAACCACCAACCCATCCAATGATATTGCCAATGCCCGGTTGTGGTTCACCGGAGGAACCAATACCTTCAGCACCGAAAACGCGATTCAGATTGGTAACTACGGCGCCCCCTATGCTACCAACGATACCTTTTTAATAACCTCTCCCATGCTCACGGGTCCTGCCAGTTTCAGCGTGCTCGATCACGGGGATAATTACTTCTGGTTAACATATGATATTAAGATCGGCGCCATAGCCGGTAATTATGTCGACGCCGAATGGCTGAACTTCAGGATCAACGGAGCCCAGCAAACACCTAACCCGCAAACCATGGTTGGTGCGCGGCAGATTGATGTGGTTTATTGTATACCTACCTATACCACGGGTACCAGCTGGGCCGGTTATAACAATAACGACTATATCCATCATGTTACCTTATTGGGCGATAACATCCCCGCCGGTGGTATCAACAATGGTTTGAATAATATCTCCGCGCCCCTTCCCGGTTGTCCCGGAGCTACCTGTCCCTACCAGCGTCACCCGCCCGATTATGAATTATTTTCCGAGATTTCAAATCATACTACCTCGCTCACTGCCAATAACACCACCAATTACCCGATTTCACTCCGGGTAGGTACCTATGGGTCCGGTAACGTTATTGCCGCGTGGATCGACTATAATAAAGACGGTGTCTTTAATAACTGGTTCCCCGAAATATCGGTGAATGCCACCGGTGCTGCCGGAACCAATACCATTACCCTTGCCGGTGTAGTTACCCACCCGGGCTGGCGCGTTGGTATGACCGCGGCCGGAACAGGAATTGCCCCCGGTGCCACCATCACCAACGTAACGGGAACCACCGTAACCCTGTCGGCCAATAACGTTGGCGCGGTAAGCGGTGCCATTTTGTTTACCACAAACGACGGTGAAAAAGTAGCACAGTCGCAGGGAATGGGCGCCCTGGCAACCTATACCACCTCGTTCAGGGTACCAACCTGGGCTACAGCCGGTAAAACACGTATGCGTGTACGCGAAGTGTGGATCAATTATAATATCAACCCCTGCCAGACCTATACCTACGGAGAAACCGAGGACTACCGGGTAACCATTATCCCCGATTGTCCGACCTACCCCGGCTATACTACCTGGCTCGGTCTGACCAGTAACTGGGCTGACCCATCCAACTGGTGCCCTTCCATTGCTCCTGTATTTGGTAACCCCGTGGCCAACGTTCGTCTGCCCGGTGCCGCAACCCCTCCCGGATCATATACTTATGTCCGGCCTGTGATTACAGCCGGTGTAAGTGCCGTGACCGGTAAACTGCGCATCGAAGCCAATGATACCTTATATATTAATGCGACTTCGGCAAGTTATCTCACCGTGAACGACTCTTTGAAGATATGGACGCCGACCTCGGCCCTGAAAATAAATACCACGTTCCTCGATACAGCGCAGGTGTTCAACGGTACCCTCAACAGGCCCGCCGATTCACCATTGAGTAATGCTACACGTGCCAGGTCGTTTATTGCATTCCCGCAGGCCGATCTGTTGCTGCAAGGTTTGCAGGCAAATGATATCATTACTAATGTTTACATGCATGTTCAGCGTAAGTCGAATGGGCAGCCCTACAAGAACCTGACGGTTAAAATGTATTACGCTTCCAATGCCTCCACCACCTTCGGAACCGGCTTTGCTGCAAATATTCCGCCACCCATTGGTGCGGTAACGACTGTTTTTTCAGGGGATGTTAATGCATCTTCCTACATTCCGGTTTCCAATGATTTTGGTACTATCGACATCCTGCTTACAACACCGTTCCAATGGTCAGGTACTACCAATGTTCTTGTAGTTGAAATGTGTTACGACAACACCGGCTTTAGTGATACCGGAACCAACGATGAAATACGTTTCACACAAACTACCACGCTGAGAAGGTACATGAATCTGGAAGCACTTTCCGATTTCCCGAAAGCAGCTTGTGACTTGTCTCCAAAAGATACGGTCATGGTTAGCACTACCGGCACATCCGGCTCACCTGTAGTAACTATTAATGCAGGACAGGTTGGTAAAGTACGGGTTGGTCAACTAGCTGTTGGTGGAGGTATTCCCGGATACCAGGTTATAGGAGTAGCAGGAACTACTATCACACTTAGTGGTAACGTAATTGCCAACTTTGGACCAACCAATGTAACGTATTATGATGTTAACAACACCGCTATAACATTCCGTCCGAACCTTACCTTCAAGTTTTCCCGTCCATATATCAAGTATCCGTTAACGGCCAGGGGTCACTGGGAAAACAACGGGTTGTTTGTTCCGGCGGTAAGCCGTACCATATTAAGCGGTACCACACTGCAGCGGATCCTGGGAAGTTCCATCACATCATGGTATGACCTTGACATCAACAACTCGCAGCACGTATCGCTGAGTCAGGACATTGTTGTTACCGATTCACTGCGCCTTCTCAACGGAAGGTTAAAGCTGAACCTCCAGCTGGCAACACTGACCAAAAACGAACCGGATGCCTTAACCCGCACCAGTGGGTTTATTCAGGCCGATCAGGATGTGGTTGGCGCCAACGTGGCTCCGTTTGGAAGATTACGTTGGGATATGGGCTCCGTAATGGGCTTAAGAACAATTCCGTTTATCAACCAGGCCGGTGTTTACATTCCGTTCGACTATGATCCACAGGCCGGAACCAACGATGTAACCATTTCAACCTACTCTACGAATCCTAACAATACCAACATTCCTTCACCTACAGTAACAAACGTGTTCGGATTTAATGGTACTGCGTGGAATTCGGATGGAAGCTCACTGGTCGACCGTTACTTCATGATCAGCAATGCCGGTACAACTCCCCGTGCCCATATGACTTTCCGCTGGGCCAATGCCGAAAGGTCATTCAATAATCCGGGAGGCGGATCGCCTATGAATGCGCAACGCTGGGTGAACGGATCAGGTTTATGGGAGTTTCCTTACCAGCCTGGTCAAACTTACACACCGGGTGCGCCCGATCAGTTGTTGTTACAAAACTATACCGACTTCAGCAATGCCAACTGGTGGGTAATTGTAGGTACTCCTACACCGCTTCCTGTAACATTACTCGACTTCGAAGCCATCCCTTACCGGGATAAGGTAAAACTGAAGTGGACCACTGCTTCGGAGTTTAACAGCAGCCACTTTATTGTTGACCGTACCATCAACCAGTCCGACTTCTCATTTATCGGACGTGTTGAGAGCAAGGGCCCAAGCAACAACAATATCCATTACGAAACATGGGATATGAATCCGGTTGAAGGAACCCAGTACTATTACCTGCGCCAGCACGATGTTGACGGACGTATGGAAAGCTATGGTCCCGTTTCAGCCAAGTTCAGCAAGAACCTGTTCGATATTGTTACCGCTACCGTTTCCAGTTCAGAGCTGGGTATGACCGTGGTATTCAACTACGACAGCCACGAGCCATATAGCTACCGCATTGTAGATATGCTCGGACAGGTGATTGTCGCTAAGGATCGCAACCCTGCCGAACCTGGAGTGAATGTGATCGATATCGACGCGAGCCTAAGCAGAGGAGCTTATCAAATCATTCTCCAGAACAGTGAGAAGATGGTTACCCGTAAGTTCTTCTATTAATAAAAGTCTGCCCTAAAAATGAAAGCCGTTGCTGAAAAGCAACGGCTTTTTTTATGTTGTTTGGTTGGTTCTTGCCAGGGCAAACATTAGTCATTGTAAATAATGAAGGAATCCAATACCAGGAGGCTACGACTTTTAAAATTCACGGTAGCTGAAGTTTATATTTAAAATAATAACCAGGCAGCAAATTAAGTAAGGTATAACCATCTGACCACTTTGAAACAGGAGACTAATTCGTGGGTGCTGGAGAATGAACCTCATTGCTGAATGAAAATTTTATCCGGACTGGCGTTATGTACGAGATAAAAAGTGAAGTCATTCCATCATCCGGCGGCCGGAATAATAATTCAGGGGTTTTATTCAGAAATAAAAACTCATGAATCAATGCACTTATCAGGAGTGGCTTTTTTAAAGTTGATCGGGTAGTTTGAGATGCTGCAGATGTTTAACCGGGATGGAAAGTGCATCAGGTTTATCTTCTCCCCTCAGGGATGCTCCTTGTCATTGAATGAGTTTGGAACAAATAGGAACTCTTTGTATGTTGGTATAACTACCGCTCTTATCAGCTGTCGGTCTCTTTTTCATTAACTGCGCTAAGTTCATCGGGATGTTTCGGTTATTCAAACCGGTAGCTGTTTTTGCACATCTTCCGGATGATGAAATCCTAACGATAAAAAAATAAGGCATAAAAAAAGGTGAGCTTTTAAAGGCCCACCTTTTTAATTCCTTTTGCGGATTTACTTCACGATAAAGGTCCGTGAGAAATCGCCCGAAGATGTACTAATGCGCAATAGATAGCTGCCTTTTGCAAACCGGTTAACCGGTATTTCGTAGGCACTTTTATTGGAATTGGCGTCAACCAGCGTCTGATGTACCACCTTACCATCAACGGATAAAGCTTCTAAAGTAAATGCGGCATCCTGTATCTCAGACAAGTTCACAAATAACTTTTCAGACACAGGATTTGGGTAAAATGAAAAATAACGCGGGTCATTTTCTTCAAGTCCAACGGATCCTCCTCCTACACGGGTCAGGAATACCTCATAATCACCGGGGTTGTTGGTCATCGTTTGAATGGTGCCAAAAAACGAAGTAGTTGAGAAGTCACCCGCAACATAACAAAATCCTGCGGTATCGTGAATAATGGCTTTGCCGCGGTCGAATGTAGCGCCTCCGGCACGTGTTATCCATCTCAGCGTTCCTGACGGATCATACTTAACTATGAAAATATCGTTTGCCTGAACACCGGTAACAGGAGTTCCTCCAAAATTGGCGTTGCCATTCAGGTAGCCCGCTACATAAACACTTCCGCCATTATCAACGGTAAGGTCATATCCTATATCATCATTGGTATTTCCGCCAAAGCGTACCCATAGTGGAACACCGGCAGACGAATATTTAGCGACATAAACCTGTATGTTTCCAGGGTTATTAACCACAATGGATCCGAAGTTGGCGGTATCGGCAATAAATCCGGTAATAAAAATGTCGCCGGCCTGATCGTATCCGAGGCTGTAAACAACATCGGTGTTTTCACCACCGGCAGATTTTGCCCAGATTAAGCTGCCCGTGGCGTTAAATTTTGCCAGAAACAAATCCGAAAATGCAACACTATTCAGCGTAACACCAGGACCAAACTGAACCGAACCTTCATAGGAACCACCAAGCAGAATATCGCCATTGGGCATTTCCTTAATTGTATTGGCAATATCGGTTCCGGTACTTCCTATCCGCTTTACCCATGTGCATGACCCGCCTGCATCATAGCGGGCAAAATAAATATCGTCATCTACAATGGAGCTGCTGGTTACTGTTTGTGTTCCAAAAGTAGCGGTGCTGTTAAAGGTGCCACAGGTAAAAAAACCACCCGATGCAGCCGGTGTAATGCTGAGGCCAATATCATTATAGGCACCCCCGGCTTTCTCAAGCCAGTTACAGTTGCCGGTTGATGTTTCGAGTGATGCCAGGAATATGTCCTTGTTTCCGCTTGAAGCGATGGCAAAGGAACCGAGTGCGAATACATTGGTGAAGTTGCCTGTTATATAAACAGAGGTACCCTGAACGGCAATTTTTCCGGCATAAGCACTGGCAAAACCTGAACCGCCCTTAACGGCAGTCGCAGGTGCCGGTAGGGGAATAGCGCGCAACAAATATCTCGGAGAAGCCCATGGCCGTTAAAGTGATTCCGCCAAAGTCGCGCGATCCGCTGAATTCACCGGTCAGGTAAATGTTGCCGGCCGCATCTTTTGCGATTCCAAGTGAACCGTCATAAAAGTTTTTCCCGGCCATTTGACGGGCCCAGTTAAATACAACAGGTTGACTATAAGACAGATATGGTAGTCCAAAAGCTAAAATAAGAATAAATACAATTTTCTTCATACGGGTGGTTTTTAATTAATACCGGCAAATTTACGGAAATAAAGATTACGGTCAACTCATTGATTGTAAGATTACAATACCAGCCTGAAAGTGAAAGCATGATAAACCGGAATAGGGTATGAATGTCGTATTTACCTTCAATTGTGAAACTTTTTTACCCGCAACCAATGGCTGCAATCCGTAT
>CAZPKJ010000073.1:0-13735 GCA_964587075.1 uncultured Flavobacteriaceae bacterium
AATACCATAATCGGCTGCTTTAAAAAATGGTGCTTCGGGATCTTTATTAATAACTACAATGGTTTTGGATGCACTAACCCCAGCCAGGTGTTGAATGGCCCCGGAGATGCCAATGGCAATATAAAGGTTCGGACTGATGGAGATTCCGGTTTGACCAACATGTTCGCTGTGGGGACGCCAGTCGGAATCCGAAACCGGTTTACTGCAGGCAGTTGCGGCTCCGAGCAGGTCGGCGAGTTCTTCAATCATTCCCCAGTTTTCGGGTCCTTTCAAGCCTCTTCCGGCCGAAACAACCAGCTCAGCTTCGGGAAGGGGTACTTTATCGGATGCCCTTACAATTTCTTTAATCTTTTCCGAATAACTGGATTCGCTTACTTCAGCTTTGAATTCCGTAATATTAACATCAACGGGTTTCTCAACCACCTTAAAAGAATTTGGAACCAGTGCGAGCACTTTCACCGGACTGATCACTTCAACATCGGCGAAAGCCTTGCCCGAAAAAGCATTTTTACGAACCTTAAACCCGGATGAGGTATCGGGTAAACCGATAACGTTATCAACATAACCTGCGTTGAGCCGGATGGCAACCCGTGGCGCCAATCCTTTTCCCGAAAAAGAGGACGATAACACAACCACTGAAGCATTTTCTGTTTTGGCTGCTGAGGCAATTACCGCAGCATAAGCCATATTGATGAATTGCTTCAGCTTATCATGGTTAACATGCAGAATTTTGGCAGCTCCGTACTTTGCCAGTTGCGACAGTTCCGATTCGGCCACATCACCTATGGAAATGGCTGTAAGCGAAGCATTAATTTGGGTAGCAATTTCGGAAGCGTAGGAAACAACTTCGAATGTTGATTTCTTAAACTTTCCTCCGGCATTCTCACAATAGACTAAAACAGACATATCAGGATTTGGTATTTATAAAAGGAAGTGTGATGGCGCATTAAATAACTTTAGCTTTTGAATGAAGCAGGTCAACCAGCTGGTCGACCTGGTCGGCGGGAACCAGGGTTACTTCACCTCTTGGGGCAGGTTTATCATAACCCGCAAAGGTTATCAGCTGCCCGGCATCGACCGGCTCAACCACATTGAGTGGCTTGGTACGCGCCGACATAATTCCACGCATGTTAGGAATCTTTGGTTCAGCCATTCCTTCGGAGGCGCTTACTACAACCGGAAGGGGAACAGAAAGGACTTCCTTGCCACCTTCAATTTCACGAACCACTTCAGCCAGGTTATTTTCAACCCGAATCGCTTTGGCGATGCTTACAGATGGGATTTCCAGTATCTCACCTATCATGGCGGCTACCTGCGATCCGTTGTAATCAATCGATTCGCAGCCGGTGAAGATAATATCGAATTTTTTACCGGTTGCAACATGCGCAATCTGGCTGGCAACAAAAAATGCGTCCCTTGGAAAGGCATTAACCCGGATGGCCTCAGCAGCACCTATCGCCAACGCTTTACGGATAGTTGGTTCCGTAGAAACATCACCTACCGTAATCACCGTAACGCTCCCGCCCGAACTTTCTACCAGTTCCAAAGCACGGGACAAGGCAATTTCATCGTATGGATTAATGATATACTGGATACCTGCCGTTACAAGTTCCTTGTTGTCACCTGAAAAGTTGATTTTTGTGGTAGTATCGGGAACATGGCTTACGCAAACTAAAATATTCATATAAAGGGCTGGATTTTGAGGACTGCAAAGATAATAAATCAGGATTATAAAAGCCGGGGGAACCATATTAAGAGTACCCGCACTGAGCTGGAAAAAGGATGAAAATCTTGCTGTGCCGGGATGTGCACCGTACCTGCCAGTGACGAAACCAGGAAACGCGGCATGAAACACAGCAATTCAGTTTAACAGTTTCTTTAATTGGCATCATTTGAAAATTGTGTTTGAAGTTGTTAAGTTTGTCCGATTATGAATCAAGATCAAAGAATAAAGATGCTTCTCGAATATCTGCAGGATGACCCAGATGATCCGTTCAGCCGGTATGCCCTGGCACTTGAGTACATGAAATCGGAGGCGTTTGAAGAAGCTGAGAAACTATTCCATAGTGTGCACCAAAAATCGCCCGGATACCTGGCGAACTATTATCATTATGGCAGGTTGCTCATAAGTTTGTCGCGGCCCGTGGAGGCGGCACGAATAATTGAACAGGGGATGGCGGTTGCCCAGGAGCAAAATGATTTACATACACTGAATGAGCTGAAAAGCCTGGAAGATGAAGCTATGTAATAAGCCTCTATTTATTATATTTGTTCACCTTATCAAATCAAAATACACATTTATGAAAAAAGTGATCCTGTTTGTTATCACTGCGTTTTTATTCTCTTGCGGCAGTGCCAGGTTGTTGGTTCCGGTTCAAACCGATGCCGAAGTGATGAAGTCGAAGTTTCCTGCTATCACCCTGGAAGAGCTCAACAAGGGCAAAGCTGATTTTGAGGCGCAGTGCGGGAACTGCCATGGGTATAAAAATCCTTTGAAAAAGTCGGAAGAACAATGGAAAACCACTGTTCCAAAAATGGCAGCCAAAGCTAAAAAGAAAGCGGGGCGTGAAGTGATTGATGAGGCCACGCAGCAGTCGATTCTCAAATATCTCATTACTATGCGTACTACCAGGGCCAAATGACGTGTGTAAACCGGTGTTGATGGAGATATCCCTTTGCAGATAACATAAAAAATTTTCTTCTGAGTATAAACAGTTAAGCTGGCGGTGCCTTTTGGGGCTTCGGGTACCAATTGTGCGCTTTTTCCTACTTTTGTGCCTCTTTAATTTTGCAGCCTGATAACAATTTATGAAAGAATTACAATTCCGGGAAGCCTTGCGTGAGGCCATGACCGAAGAAATGCGACGAGATGAGCGGGTTTTTTTAATGGGAGAAGAGGTGGCCCAATACAACGGAGCTTATAAGGTTAGTCAGGGAATGCTCGATGAGTTTGGCGCAAAACGCGTGGTAGATACACCAATCGCTGAGCTTGGATTTGCTGGTATCGGTGTTGGTGCGGCTATGAACGGTCTCCGTCCCATCATTGAATTTATGACTTTCAACTTTTCACTGGTTGCCATCGACCAGGTTATCAACTCTGCCGCCAAAATGAAATCAATGTCGGGCGGCCATTTTAATGTTCCTATTGTATTTCGTGGCCCAACCGCTTCCGCGGGAATGTTAAGCTCCCAGCATTCGCAGGCTTTTGAAAGCTGGTATGCCAATTGTCCGGGACTAAAAGTGGTGGTACCCTCAAATCCCGCCGATGCCAAAGGACTTTTGAAGTCCTCTATCCGCGATAACGACCCGGTAATTTTTATGGAATCGGAGCAGATGTATGGCGATAAAGGCATGGTCCCCGAAGGCGAATACCTGATGCCTATTGGTATTGCAGATATAAAGAAAGCAGGCACCGATGTTACTATTGTTTCGTTTGGTAAAATGATGAAAATTGCGTTGCAGGCAGCCGAAGAATTATCCAAAGAGCAAATTAATGCCGAGGTGATTGACTTAC
The DNA here is from genome assembly GCA_964587075.1 of uncultured Flavobacteriaceae bacterium. GTDB lineage: Bacteria > Bacteroidota > Bacteroidia > AKYH767-A > OLB10 > CAZPKJ01. Next base: position 3,515 of record CAZPKJ010000073.1, read on the forward strand.
GTTCGGTAAGGCCGATTGATTACCCTGCTGTGATAAACTCGGTAAAGAAAACCAACCGGCTGGTTATTGTTGAGGAGTCATGGCCCTTAGCGGCGATAGCCACGGAGGTAGCTTTTAAAGTACAGCGTGAAGCTTTTGATTACCTCGACGCACCGGTTTTGAGAGTCATGGGTGGCGACGTACCTCTCCCATACGCTCCTACTCTGATTGAAGCATACCTACCTAATCCCGCAAGAGTGATTAAAGCGGTTAAGGAAGTGATGTATTTGAGGAAATAGCTCATGGGGTCATCGGATTCCAGGCAAACTCATTTTTTATATTCATACTTTCAATATCGTTGCCCTGAACTCTGCCAACCTGTTTCTTCCAAAATCTTACTCTCAACAGGTTTTATTATTTGGTATTTTTAATTTACCTTTGCGCGCTCAAATTATTTTTGCGTTTTAATAAAATAACTATAAATCAATAAATTATGACAAGTGAATCGATTCTTTACATGATTCCTGCCTTTGGTGTGCTGGCATTGCTTTACACGGTTTGGAAATCGTCCTGGATAAACAAACAGGAAGAGGGTACCGACAAAATGAAAAAAATTGCCGGACACATTGCTGAAGGAGCCATGGCATTTTTGAAAGCCGAATACCGGGTTTTGGCTGTTTTTGTAATTTGTGTAGCAGTATTGCTGGGCATCAGTGGTGCATCAGCGGAGAATTCATCACCGATGGTAGCGGTTTCGTTTATCATAGGTGCCTTTTGCAGCGGTTTGGCCGGATATATTGGAATGCGGGTGGCAACCAAAGCCAACGTACGTACTACCAACGCCGCCCGAACCGGGATGGGTAAGGCTCTTGAAATAGCCTTTTCGGGAGGTTCTGTTATGGGAATGGGTGTGGTTGGATTGGGTGTTCTCGGATTGAGCCTTCTCTTCATTTTATACAGCAATACCTTCGGAACCGATACTCAGGAGAATCTGAACCGTGTTATAACCGTTCTCACCGGGTTTTCGTTTGGGGCATCATCCATTGCGCTTTTTGCCCGTGTAGGTGGTGGAATCTATACCAAAGCCGCCGATGTGGGTGCCGACCTGGTTGGTAAAGTTGAAGCAGGTATTCCTGAAGATCATCCGCTGAACCCTGCAACCATTGCCGACAATGTTGGTGATAACGTTGGTGATGTTGCCGGTATGGGTGCCGACTTATTTGAATCGTATGTAGGGTCTATTATAGGTACCATGGTTTTAGGTGCCGCATTTATGAATGCCGATTTTATTGCAGCCGACACCGGATTTAACGGCCTTTCGGCTGTATTGCTTCCGCTGGTTCTGGCAGCTACTGGAATTGTGATGTCCATTATAGGAACTTTCTTTGTAAGAGTTAAAGAAGGTGGTGATCCGCAAAAAGCTCTCAACATAGGAGAGTTTGGTTCATCTATATTAATGGTTATCGCCTCCTGGTTTATCATTGACTGGATGCTTCCTGCCGAATGGTGGTTCCAGGACCCTCTTTACGCCTGGGCCGACCCGGTTAAGGGTAATCATTATACGTCAACCGGTGTATTCATAGCCACCATTATTGGACTTGTAGGCGGGTTACTGGTTGGATTGATTACCGAGTATTATACTGGAACGGGTAAGAAACCGGTACTTTCCATTGTCCGGCAATCCTCGACAGGTGCAGCTACCAACATTATTGCCGGGTTGGGTGTAGGAATGATGTCCACAGCCATTCCAATTCTGATTATTGCGTTTTCTATTATCGGAGCGTTTCATTTTGGCGGCCTTTACGGGATCGCTATTGCCGCGGTAGGTATGTTGTCGAACCTGGGAATTCAACTCGCAGTTGATGCTTACGGACCCATCTCTGATAATGCAGGCGGTATTGCCGAAATGTCGGAGTTACCAAAAGAGGTCCGAAAAATTACCGATAAGCTGGATGCTGTTGGAAATACCACGGCTGCCATCGGAAAAGGATTTGCCATTGCCTCTGCCGCGCTTACCGCACTTGCCTTATTTGGTGCCTACATGACATCTGCCCATATTAAGTCGATTGATATTTCAAAAGCCAATGTAATCGCAGGTTTGTTCATAGGCGGTATGTTGCCATTTGTATTTTCGGCCCTTGCCATGGGTGCTGTAGGGCGTGCGGCTATGGCCATGATTGAAGAGGTTCGCCGTCAGTTTAACTCAATTCCTGCTCTTAAGGCTGCCCTGGGCGTTATGAGAAGCAATGGCGATAAGGAAATGAAGGACTGGTCGGATGCCGACAAAAAAACATTTGAAGCTGCCGATGGTGTTGCTGAATATGGCAAATGCGTTGAAATTTCAACCAAAGCAGCAATTAAGGAAATGGTGCTGCCCGGATTGATGGCTGTTGCCGTTCCCGTGGCCGTTGGATTTCTTCCCATGTTCGGAGCAGAAGCGCTGGGCGGATTATTGGCCGGTGTAACCGTTTCGGGTGTTCTTATGGCCATTTTCCAGTCGAATGCCGGAGGAGCATGGGATAATGCAAAGAAAATGTTTGAAGAGGGTGTTGAGATCAATGGCCAGATGTACTATAAAAAATCTGATCCCCACAAAGCAGCTGTGGTAGGTGATACCGTTGGTGATCCTTTCAAGGATACCTCTGGCCCATCACTGAATATCCTGCTCAAGCTGATGTCGGTTGTGGCCCTTGTTATTGCACCGCTTATTGCGCTGGATAAAGACAACGGAACCATGAACATACCTCAGCCAGCCATTGAACAGGTTATGCCCGCTGAAGAGACGGTTCCTGCCGTTGAAGACACTACAGTCGCACCTGATACCACTACCACAATGCCGAAGCAATCGGCCAGTGCTGTAAGCGACGGACCGGCAGCTGACTTTACCTATCAGTTTTATACCCTCCTCCTTCCGGGCGACGGTTGCTGATAAAAATACCGGGTTACCGGATTTCTTCTGAAGTCCGGAGTTTCACCCCCCAACTGCGGCCCCGAAAGGGCCGCTTTTTTTGTGAAAAAAAACTGATAACAATCATATAGAATTTAATTAGACTAATTCTAAATAATATTACTTTTGCGCTAAATTAATTCACTTAAATTATTCTAATTAATCTACAAACTATTTATTAACAGGTATTTATATGAAAAAAAATCTATTTTCAAAACTGCTGCTTATTTCACTCTTATCCGTTCCGTTTATTATGAACGCCCAGGACCGGGTATTTAACTATACTTATCAATCAACCATCTTAAATCCGGGTCAGCGTGAAATTGAAGTATGGAACACGTTGCGGACCGGACGAGAGGACTACTACCGTGCCCTGGATTCGAGGATCGAATTTGAATTCGGACTGGCAAAAAATGTACAGGTAGCTTTTTACCTGAATTCATCCACCAGTTCGAAGGAAATCCGGACAACCAATCTGATTGGTGCCGATAAGGTATCCATTGAGGATGAAACGGAATTCAGTTTCAGCAATGAATGGAAATACAAATTAGCCGACCCGGTGGCAAACATGATTGGTATGGCATTATATGGCGAAATAACCGTTGCCCCGAAGGAATTTGAGCTGGAGGCAAAGCTTATTTTCGACAAAAAAATTGGCCGGACTATGCATGCGTTAAATCTGGTTGCCGAAAATGAATGGGAAACGGAAATTGAATCGGAGAAAAACGGCAATGTTATTACCGAAGAGGTAGAAATAGAGTCGGAATTCAAGTTCGAGTTCGACTATGGATTCAGTTACAATATCAACTCAAACTGGCATGTAGGTGCCGAGATCCGAAATAAAAACACCGTTGAGGATTCGGAGTGGTATTCGTCGGCGTTGTATGCCGGGCCCGGATTTTCCTATGCAAAAGGGCCCATCTGGATTAACCTCACCATTCTGCCCCAGGTTGCGGGACTGAAAAACCCTTACGATGATGGTAACTCTCTTTTGTTGAAAAGCAACGAAAAACTCGAAACCCGATTATTATTCTCCTATGTATTTTAACCGCGTTAATATCGCCACCGGCATGCTGGTGGCGATTGTTTCATTCACAGCATGTATGCCCGCGCTTTACAAACCGGCGCCCGAACTGGTAACCGGCGATGTGAGTTATGAGCAGCTGGTAGCGGGCCGGAAACTGTACGTTAGCAAATGTGGAAGCTGCCATGCCCTGTACCTTCCACAGCAATATGAACGGCAGGTGTGGGAGCATAATATGGAAGAGATGCAGGAACGGTCGAACGTAAGTGATCCGGAGAAGAAACTTATACTGCTTTACCTCGACAATTATCCGGGCAATAATATAAGCCAGAAGTAAATTCGTGCGGGTATTTATTTAGCATTGAATTTCTGCTGCAGGCCGGCCAGTTTCGATTTTTGAAATTCATCCCACAGATTTCTGAAAACAGCTTTGGTTTCGCGCGAAAAGTCGCCACGTTGAATCCAGTCGTAATAGGACGGTTCCTTGGTAAAGACTTCGGTAAGCAGTTTTCCTTTGTGCTTTCCGAAGTTAACGATCACTTCTTCTTTGTCGTTATACACCAGCCTTCCCGCAAGGTCAACGGTATTGTGCATGTTGGTGAACTTATGCAAATAGTCGAGATCTTTACCTTCAAGATCGGGATATCTTTCAACCTGAGCCTTGAATATTTCATAAGTAGCCCGAGTATCGGCATCGGCCGAATGTGCGTTTATAAGCTCCTGGTCGCAATAAAATTTATAGGCGGCCGAAAGTGTTCGTGGTTCCATCTTATGAAAAATATTCTGAACGTCGATTAATTTTCTTTCACGAACAGCCAAATCAATTCCTACCCGGGCAAGTTCCTCCACTAAGAAAGGGATATCAAACTTATTCGAATTATATCCCGCAAGGTCACAACCCTCAATAAACTTTTTGATTTCCTCTCCTACTTCGGTCAATTTAGGTTTACCTTTTACATCTTCATTGGATATGCCGGTAATCTGAGTGATAATTTCCGGGATATTCATTTCAGGATTGATCCGGTGAGTTAATGTCTCTTCTCCTCCGCCAGGCAAAATTTTTAATATGGAAATCTCAATAATCCGGTCGTGGCCGATGGTTGTTCCGGTTGTTTCAAGGTCAAAAAAAGCCAGCGGGCGCGATAGATTAATCATGTTAAAACAATATTTTTAGTGAACGATAAATGCAATCCTGTATGGCCCGGAAGCATGCATGTGCCGAAGATACATTCGGCTGTTCAGGGCACGATAATACTCTTTCCGGATTATCTCAGGGCTTTGATGATGGATTGGGCTGCAATTTGAAAACTTTGTAAATTCCCTGTTCACCCTCTTCACCGGTAATAACGATATCTTCTTCGAGCCTGCCCATTTTGGGTGAACGTGCCTTAAGTTTATAATTTCCTGCGGGCAGCAGTATAAAAATTTCGGCACCTGGCCCGTTTGCTTCCATCACTCCCAACACTTCGCCGGTTGATTCTTTTACCACACTGCACATAGCATCTTTCGAGGGTAGCCCTTGCGGGGATAATATAGATGCCCTGAATAATGTTCCCGCATTTTTAATCAGTGGTTCCGCAAGACTGAAGTACCAGATATCGAGGTCACCCAGTCCACCTTTCCTTACAGATGATACATAACCGGTACGGGCGTTGGCTGCCAGTGTAAAATACATGTCGTCGTCGGGTGTGTTAAGCGGGTAGCCGATATTTAACGGTTTGCTGAATTCTGTCACCGGATCGGGACGTGAAGTCATAAAAATATCATAACCACCCATGCTGGTATGGCCTTGAGATGAAAAAAACAATGTTTTGCCATCGTGCCACAGGAAAGGGTTGTCTTCATCAAATTTGGTATTCACTGTTGCTCCCAGATTAACCGGATCACTCCATTTTCCCGATTCATTTTTCGTAATCATGTAAATATCCTTGCCACCCAATGATCCTTTCATGTTAGCGGCAAAATAAACTGTTTTGCCATCATTGGATATGCAGGCACCGGTTTCAGGTGTTTTGGTAGCCAGTGATCCATCGAGGATGGCGGCTTTTTGCCACGATTTACCTTTCATAACAGCCAGGAATATATCACCCGATGCGTCGGTTCCCTCTTTATAAATAAGCAGCTGGTCGCCATTTGAATTCAGCCCTGTTGAAATGTCATAGTATTCGGAGTTGATGTTTATTCCCGGGTTTTTCGCCTTGCTCCAAATGGTATCGGAGCGAAGGCTGAAGTATACATCGGGAATTATTTCGCCAAAACCATCCACCACTCCACCCATATTACCCTTGCGGTTGCTGGTAAAATATACTACCGTATCAACCGCCATCGAAACGCAGGCGTAATCGGCATTCGGTGAGTTTACCGCCTTGCCGGGATTGGTAAATTTTACATCAAGGGGTTTCTTCACAAACTCCTTGGCGTTATAACAATATTCAACATGCTGTTCAAGGTTGTATTTGGCATTCACCTGACCCTTGTTTACTTCTTTATACTTTTCAAAAGCTTCAATGGCTTCATCGTATAAACCAGCCGAGAGTAATGCACGGCCCATTTGATAGTATACATCCTTAGGAGTATCTTTCTTATCGGCAGCCTTTACAAAATACTGGATAGCCTGCGATTTGTCGGAGTTTGAACTGATGTAACACATTCCCAAACGGTAATTGAATTCCGCATCCTCCGGATCATAATTTACCAGTTTCTGGTAGGGTTCAATAGCCGCCATGTAATTGCTTCGCTTATACAATTCAGCGGCCTCTTTTTTTACTTCCGAAGCCTGGTCCTTGGTAAGCTTAACAACAGGTGCCGGCTTGCGGGTTCCCTGTCCTGAAACATCGTTGGTAATAGTTAAACTTACGATGGCAATAAAAGCTGTAATGAGATAAATTCTGATTTGCATGGATAAGGATAAATTAAACATTAAATTTCACTGTTAATATCAAACTGTTCGAGATAATCGGCAACTCGTCGCACGAAAGTGCCACCCAGGGCTCCGTCTACAACTCGGTGATCGTAGGCATGCGAAAGGAACATCATGTGGCGTATACCAAGTGTATCACCCTGCGGAGTTTCAATAACCGCGGGCTTTTTACGGATGGCCCCTACGGCCATAATGGCAACCTGGGGCTGGTTGATGATGGGTGTACCCATTACGTTTCCAAAACTACCTACGTTAGTCATGGTATAGGTCCCTCCCTGAATCTCATCGGGTGTTAGTTTGCCTGCACGGGCGCGATTGGCCAGATCGTTAACCGTTTTGATTAATCCGTACAGGTTCATCCGATCGGCATTTTTAATAACCGGAACAATCAGGTTACCCGATGGCAAGGCAGCAGCCATTCCAATGTTGATGTTCTTTTTTACGATAATGCTGGTACCATCTACCGATACATTTATCATCGGGAAATCCTTGATGGCTCTCGCAATAGCTTCTATAAAGATTGGTGTAAAGGTGACTTTCTCTCCCTCTTTTTTCTCAAAGCTGTTTTTCACTCTGTTGCGCCACATAACGATATTGGTTACATCTACCTCAACATACGATGTAACATGAGGAGAAGTGCGTTTCGACATCACCATGTGTTCGGCAATAATTTTACGCATCCGGTCCATTTCAATAATTTCATCCTCCCCTGAAACGGATCGCGAAGGTGAAGCAGCGGGTGAAGCAGCGGGTGAAGCAGCGGGTGAAGCAGAAGGAGCAGCAGCAGGTGCAGCAGCGGCACTTACAGGAGTTAAGGGTACAGCGGCAGGAGTTGTGATACCACTCTTTCTTTTATCGAGGAACATCATCACATCCTTTTTAGTAACACGGCCCTCTGCACCGGTGCCTGCAATGGCATCCAGTTCAGTTTGTGAAATATTCTCCTGTTGTGCTATAGTACGAACCAGGGGCGAATAAAAGCGCGGGGCTCCGTTATTTGCAACCACTGGCTGCTGTACAGGGACAGGAGCTGACTGGCTGCTGCTGGCCGCCGCGGGTGGTGGTGAAACAGGTGATGGAACCGGCACAGCAGCTGGCGCTGCAACCGGTGCGGATGCAATTGTTTCACCACCGGTATTGATGATAGCGATTACGCTTCCAACCTGAACCACATCCCCTTCATTGAACATTCTTTTGCCCAGGATCCCCGAAACCGAGGCGGGCACCTCTGAATCCACTTTATCGGTTGCTATTTCCAAAACCGGCTCGTCGGCTTCAACCTGGTCGCCCTCATTTTTCAACCATTTAATGATGGTAGCTTCAGCCACACTCTCACCCATCTTTGGCATTTTCATTTCAACCTGAGCCATATAAATTTGAGTATTAAAGTTTTAAGTTTTGATTCGAAAAAATATTGAGGTTTCAAAGTTAATGAAATCAGAGGTAAAAACAGGGGGTAATTGAAGACCAATGAAACCGGTTAGAAAACCCGCACTGGTTACCAAACTAAAATCCCAAATGGAATTCGCTGTTAAACATTAAAAACTTAACACCAAATTTTAAAATATAAAATGGGGTTTTATGATGTTTCAGTAATTGTTAAATCATTTGCCAACTGGCACCTTCCTCATTTTGCTTTGGCGATGTTATGCAAGGGCAACCAGGCGAACACGAGGATCTGGACACACTAAACTCAAGTGCCGTAAGCCAGCCTGTAGCTGGCAAGCACGTCCCATCTTGTAACCACGGGGTGAAGACCTGAGCCGAAGCGAAGGGCGCAACCCCGGGACCTGAGAGACTCACTAAACCCAAGTGCCGTAGGCACGTCCCATATAATTCCACTGCCTTACTGACTGATGGCCCAGACTGCATTAGCTACGCTTGAGACTTTTTAATTATAATTGTTTTTGTACATTAGTACCAGTTTCAACTTTTAATTAATTTTTTAAACCTTTTTATTATGGCAAACACGTATCATCAACTTTATGTACAGACCGTTTTCGCAGTCAAATACCGGGCATCTTTAATTCAACCCGAATGGCGAAAGCAATTCTGTGGTGTAATCGGAAATCTCATTAATGAGACGGGATGTAAAAACATTATAGTAAACGGAGTATATAATCATGTTCATTGTTTTTTTGGATTGCTGCCATCATTAGCCACTTCCGATGTAGTTCAAAAAATCAAAGCATATTCATCGGGGTGGCTCAACAAGCAAACCTTTATGAAACATCGTTTTGAATGGCAACCAGGTTATGGGGCGTTTTCTTATAGTCGTTCTGATATAAACAATGTATATCAATACATTCTGAACCAGGAAGCTCATCACCAAAAAATTACTTTCAGATTTGAGTATTTAAAATTGCTGAATAGCTTTTCGATTGAGTATGATGAAAAGTATTTGTTTCATGATTTGATCTGAGTTTCACAAAGAAGCATTTCTAATTTTCATGGTAGCGTAACCCTGTCGCGGTATACATGGGTCGTGCCGATGGCACTCCTGTTTCCGTGATGTTCGTTCCCGGGGTTAGCACCCCGGGGTACAAGATGGGTCGTGCCGATGGCACTCCTGGTTCCGTGATGTTCGTTCCCGGGGTTAGCACCCCGGGGTACAAGATGGATTGTGCCTACGGCACTCCTGGTTCAGTGGTAGTCGTTGATCGCTGGGTTAGCAACCAATTTTGGTCCTCGACTTAAGCACCGGCCTTTCGGTTTGGGTCCGAAGTCTCGGACGAGGATCTGCAAATGGAACCGGCGAATCATCATCAAATGTAAAACTCAATTGAATTCAGTAAGCTATTGGAGTATGGAATCATTTTCACTTTGGTGTGACGACGTACAGCCATGAAAAAACTGATTGATAAGTTTAAAATCACACCCAATGATCTTAATTTTTAATTATGAATCAATGAGTTGGTGGAACGTTAGTTATAATTTTAACGCATGGAATAAACGGAAACGATAACTTAAAACAATACCTCTGGGGTAAATTTACATTCACATTGAAAATGACCCCGCTTTACTGTACCACAATCTTTTCAAACCATGTTTTATTTGAAGTGGAGAATATCATAAAGTAAATCCCCTTTGCCTTATCAAGAATTATTTCATTTCTTCCGAAGCTAAGTTTGCCTTCCTGCAACTTTTCACCGGTTATATCAGTGACGATATAATTTGTTACCCCAATCTCAAAATCTTCAACAACAAATTTTCCTTTACAGGGATTAGGAAAAATGGTTATTCCTGAATTTTCGTTTACAGCATTTAGCCCGGTGATGCCGTTATTTAAATATACCTTCCAGTAAGGAGAAGTTCCAACGCCAAACTGTAAATGCGCACCGGAGTATTGAC
>CAZPKJ010000074.1:0-13062 GCA_964587075.1 uncultured Flavobacteriaceae bacterium
AAAAAAACCGATATTATTTTCCCAAACCTGCACGTCATTTTTCAGTTCGGCAATTTTATTCATCAGGAACCGGCGTTCGTTATCCATCGGGCCGGAATGGGTACCGGCAGGTTTAGAACCACGTGCATGTTGATTGTAAACCGGTTTTGAGGATGAATGAAATTTATGCCGTCCTCCTGACGCTTTTTTCAGTTTTTCAAATTGTTCGTCAATTACTTCTTTGTACCGTTTATTTACCGCATCCTTGCTTTTGAGAGGCACCATTCCAAGCCCTGACCATTCACGCTGAAAGCTTTTCAATTCCTCAAAGGCTTCATCAAAATTTTCGCCGGGCTGATAATTTTCAATACGGGAAATAAGTTCATTTTTACGTACAAGGTTTTCATCATGTTCTTTATCCTTCGATGAAAAGTGTTCGGACTTGTTTTTGAAAAAAGTATCACATGCGGTACGAAACCGTTTCCAGATTTTTTCGGACTGCCTTTCGCCAACGTGTCCCGTTTTTTTCCACTCATCCTGCAGCCGTTTTAATTCGGCTGTAGTAGCTTTCCAGTCGGTACTGTTTTGTAACGCTTCGGCTTGTATACAGAGCTCTGTTTTTAACTGGAGGTTGGCCGAAAACTCCTGTTTTTTACGCTGGTAAAATTCACTTTTCGCTTTATAAAAAACATCACATGCGGCTTTGAACCTGTTCCATATGGCATCATTGGCTTTATGTTCGGCCTGTCCAATCTTTTTCCAGGCGGTTTGAATTTCGGTAATGGTCGCAGTAGCTTCCTGCCATTCCTTGTGCTTCCAGTCGTCGTTGATTTTTATACCTTCAACCTGTTCACACAGCCTGTTTTTCGATTCAAGATTTTGTTTTCTTTTTTCCGAAACCCTTCCAATGTACTCCCGGCGTTTATCAAACAATTGATCACACGCGGATTTAAACCTGTCCCATATCTCATTCTTTTTCTCCCGGGGTACCGGTCCTGTTTCACGCCATTTATCCTGTAACATATGCAGCTTCCTGAAGGCAGTATTGATGGATTGTTCCATTAATAATTCCTCTGCCTGTTCACACAGCGATATTTTTGTTTCAAGATTATGACGCTGATCAAGTTCCTGCAGCTCTTTATTAATCTTGATATAGTCGTAAAACTTATCGATCAGAAATTTATAGTGAAGCTGCAGATCCTGAACGTCGGCCGAGGGAACGGCACCAAAGCTGCGCCATTTCGATTGCAGTTCATGAAACCGTTCAAAAGCCTTATTCATGTTGTCCTCATTTTGAATAAGGTCTTTGAGCTGATCGAGTACCGCTCGTTTTCCTTCGAGGTTCTCCTTACGGAGTTTATCCTGCAATTCCTGGTACTGACTTCTCTTTTTATGAAAATTCCTGAGTGCTTTCCGAAATCGTTCTTCCAGTGGGTTGGCCGGAGGCTGAAAATCATCCTTTAACCCTCCCTCCTCTATGAACCTGGCCAGCATTTCATCCTGTTCCTGAATAAAAGTCTGCGAAAGCAAATCACGGATGGCGGCAATGCGTGCCTTAAAACGTGGAACTTCGACCTCACCGACATAATTTTCGAGCAATGTTACCAGTTCATCTTTCGGCATCGATGAAAAATCGTCGGGCTCATGGCTGTCGGATTCATCCTCATCCTCGTGATGATCATCCGCCACAGCGGCCGGTTTTTTATCCATAAACTGTTCCTCACTTACCGGAACAGGTTCATGTAATTCCTCTTCTGTTGGATCATCTTGTTGATTTCCGGGATCAATTTCTGCCTGAATTTCAGGCGCTGAATCGGTTTGCTCACTGTGACCGGGATCGATTTCGGGGGGAGTACCGGCTCCATTTTCATGGTTCGGTTGGGATTCTTCTTTCATAATAATGTAATAGGACACTTAAGGGTTAATCAGCCATTTATTGCAAACAATAACATGGCATCTCGATATTTAGATCATGCTGCCGGATAGTATTAATCTTTCACAAAACTAAGGATTAATGAGGTTAAAAGCACGAATCGGGTTACCTCACTAAATGGTGTGTTCAAAACCGGTGGCCCGAAACTGGAAATGTTAAGGCTGCCATACAGATTTTTCGCCGGCACATGCGGTATGATGCCGATAATTGTTTACAGGAGCCCTGAAGTCGGGGTGAGAGGATTCGAACCTCCGGCCTCGTCGTCCCGAACGACGCGCGCTGCCAGGCTGCGCTACACCCCGGGCAATGAAGATTGAAAATTAAGAATAATAAAATACCGGAAAAAACGGTAATGAAAAAACGTTTATACTAAACCGTCATGATTTCCTTTTCCTTAATATCGAGATGTTTGTCGACTTTTGAAATAAAGGTATTGGTAAACTCCTGGATTTTGGTTTCCGAATCTTTAAGTACATCTTCGGGTAATCCTTTTTTCATCTCTCTTTTAACATGTTCAATAGCATCTCTTCGTATATTCCGAATGGTTACTCTTGCGTGTTCGCCCTCGGCTTTTGTTTTCTTTACCAGGTCCTTTCTGCGTTCTTCGGTGAGAGGAGGCACAACAATACGAATAATTGTTCCGTCATTCTGCGGATTAAATCCCAGGTTGGCGGCCTGTATCGCTTTTTCAATGGGAGCAAGCGAACTTTTCTCCCAGGGCTGAATAACTATTGTCCGGGCATCTGGTGTATTTACGCTGGCTACCTGATTCAGCGGCGTACTGGCGCCATAATAATCAATATGGATTCCATCGAGCATGGAAGGATTGGCTTTTCCTGCTCTTATTTTAGCCAGTTCCGACTCCAGATGATCAATAGCTTTTTCCATCATGGATTCCGTTTCAGCATAAATTTTCTTAATTTCTTCTGTCATTTCGTTAATAAATTGAGCACTTACAAAATTAAAAATTGTTCATCTCTTATTGGTTCCATTTACCACAAGACTTCCAACCTGCTCACCTTTCACAACTTTCATGAGGTTTCCTTTTTTATTCATATTAAAAACAATGATAGGCAGGTTGTTCTCCTGGCATAGCGTAAAGGCGGTCATGTCCATTACTTTCAGGTCGCGGCGGTATACCTCTTCAAAACTGATTTTATCAAACTTTTTTGCCTTTTTATCCTTCTCAGGATCCGATGTATAAATACCGTCTACACGGGTGCCTTTTATGATAACGTCGGCTTCAATTTCGATGGCCCTCAGTGATGCGGCCGTATCGGTAGTGAAATAGGGGTTTCCGGTACCGGCACCAAAAATCACCACCCGTCCTTTTTCGAGGTGACGAACGGCTCGTCGCCGGATAAATGGTTCGCAGATGGCTTCCATTTTTATGGCCGACTGTAATCGTGTAAAAACGCCCATCCCCTCCAGGGAAGCCTGTAAGGCCATGCTGTTGATCACTGTGGCAAGCATTCCCATGTAATCGCCCTGCACGCGGTCCATCCCACCTTCAGCGGCCTGCAAGCCCCTGAAGATGTTACCTCCACCAATAACAATGGCTACTTCGGCCCCGGCTTTTACTACCTCCTTTATCTCGTTCGAATACCGGCTGATAACCTGGTTATCGATTCCAAACTGCTTATCGCCCATGAGCGACTCGCCACTGAGTTTAAGTAATATCCTTTTATACTTCAGCTCCTTACCCTGTGATTTAGCCATGATTTGATTTAGTAACAGGGGCAAAAATAACAAACCTAATGGTTACAATACCAATTCTACCACATTCCTCGTCAGGTCATCCATGGTTTCGCTGCGGCGGATGAGATGCGCTTTGCCGTTCATGATAAGTACTTCAGCGGGACGAGGGCGACCATTGTAATTATTACTCATGGTATATCCATAGGCCCCGGCATTGCAAATGGCCAGCACATCCCCTTCACGGACCTCATTCATTTTACGGTCCCAGCCAAAGGTATCGGTTTCGCAGATATACCCCACTACGGTATAAATCCGGGGATTTCCTGCCGGATTGCTGATGTTTATAATGTGATGGTACGCGTCGTAAAACATGGGTCTGATAAGATGGTTCTGTCCTGACCCGACGCCGGCGAAAACAGTAGCCGTAGTTTGTTTAACCACGTTTACCGAAACCAACAGGTATCCGGATTCACTTACCAGGAACTTACCCGGCTCAAACCACAATTCGAGCTGCCTGCCATATTCCTTGCAAAAGGCATCGAACCGGCTGCTAATCGCTTTGCCGAGTTCATCGATATCGGTTGTAACATCACCATCATGATAAGCTACCTTAAAGCCCGAGCCAAAATCGATAAACTCCAGGTCGCGAAACTGCATGGCGGTATCTAACAACAGGCCGGCACCTTGTAAAAACACCTGGGCATCCAGTATCTCGGAACCGGTATGCATATGCAATCCATTTACAATGATCTCCTCTTTCTCAATAATGCGCAACAAATGCCGGAGCTGGTGAATTGAAATCCCGAATTTGCTGTCGATGTGGCCGGTTTGAATATGACTATGCCCCCCGGCAACAATATGCGGATTGATACGAATGCAGCAAGGAACATTTTTCCCACGAAAGTGGTGACCGAAATGTTCGAGTGTCGACAGGTTATCAATATTAATCTGAACACCTGCTTCGACGGCCATTTTAATCTCATCAAAAGAAACGCAGTTTGGCGTGTAAAGTATTTCACCCGGTTCAAAGCCCGACTGCATTCCAAGCTGCACCTCTTCAATGGAAACGGCATCGAGCCCGGCCCCCTCTTTTTTCAGCAGTTTTAATATGTTGGGGTTATTCAAAGCTTTCAGGGCATATTTAATTTTTACATGATCGCCCGGAAATGCTGTTTTAAGTTTTCGGTACTGGCTGATTATTTTGCCACCATCGTAAACATATACCGGAGTACCAAACTCCCTGGCAATAGCAAGAAGTGAAACGCCACCGGGGCTTTCGTTGAATCCTTTGAATTCCATAACGCTGTTTTTATTGTAGTGCTAAAGTAAGAGGTAATTAAAATATAAAGCTATAAAAAAAGCCGTCCGGAAATTCGGGACGGCTTACCATATGTTTTGTGAACTGATTATCCGATTTGAACTCTTTTGAAAACTTTCACGGTAAGTCCCTTTTCAGTTTTATCAAGGTATTGACGGATGTCCATCTTCTCATCCTTAATGAACTGCTGGTTGAGCAGGGTGTTTTCCTTGTAGAATTTATTCAGTTTACCCTGAGCAATTTTCTCAAGCATTTCTTCGGGTTTTCCTTCGGCACGAGCCTGTTCTTTACCTATTTCAATCTCACGCTCGAGGGTTTTCGAATCCACATCGCCTTTATCAATCGCCACCGGGCTCATGGCAGCAATTTGCATGGCAACATTTTTACCAGCTTCAACAGGAGCTGAAGCCGACGACATACCTGCCATAGCTACAACGCGGTTGCCCGGATGGATGTATATAATCACTTTGGGGGCTTCGATAACTTCGTAAGAACTGATATCGATTTTCTCACCAATCTTACCTATGATATCAAAAAGTTTATCCGCAACCGTTAGGTCACCCATTTTAGACGCTTTTAATTCGTCGACAGAAGCAGGCGCATTGGCAACGGCCACATCAATAAGCTCATCGGCAAACTTTACAAAATCGGCCGACTTGGCAACGAAATCGGTTTCACAGCTTAGCGCGATAAGGAATCCTTTGGTCTCGTCCTTATTTGTTTTAGCAATGATATATCCTTCTTTCGCTTCTTTGTCGGCACGGTTGGCTGCTACTTTTTGTCCTTTTTTGCGGAGGTAATCAATAGCCTGTTCAAAATCACCGTTAGCTTCCATGAGGGCTTTTTTACAATCCATCATGCCTGCTCCGGTTTGAAGGCGCAATTTGTTTACATCTGCTGCTGAAATGGTTACTGTTGACATTAATTAATCCTTTCTCTTATTGATTTGTTTTCTTTTTTGCTGTTGTCGTTTTACGGGGGCGTGCTCCGGCTTTCTTAGGTGTTCCTTCTTCCTCATCGGAGGCGTCGGCCATCTCATATTTCTTTTGATCGGCTGCTTCCTCTTCGGCGGCAACTTCTTTTTCACGTTCACTTTCCTTATCCAGTTTTCGTTCGGCCAGTCCCTCTTCAATTGCTTTAACCATGGCATCCATAATTAAAGAAATTGATTTGGTGGCGTCGTCGTTGGCCGGAATCGGGAAGTCGATAATGGTCGGGTCGGTGTTGGTATCGCAAATTGCAATAGTAGGGATGTTCAGCTTCCGGGCTTCACTGACTGCAATATGTTCCTTAACGGTATCTACGATAAATAAAGCAGCGGGAAGCCTGGTAAGGTCGGCAATAGATCCGATAAGTTTCTCCATTTTAGCTTTCTGCCTGGTAATTTGCAGTTTCTCTTTTTTGGAGATATTCTCAAAGGTACCGTCGGTAGCCATTTTCTCAAATCCGGCCATCTTTTTTACCGACTTACGCTGAGTGGCGAAGTTGGTTAAACAGCCGCCGGGCCAGCGCTCGGTAATATAAGGCATGTTGACCGAACGTGCTGCATTGGCAACAATATCCTTTGCTTGTTTTTTGGTTGCTACAAACAGGATTTTCTTACCCGATTTTGCAATTTGACGAATAGCTGCTGCTGCCTCATCCAGTTTGGCAGTAGTTTTATTCAGGTCAATAATGTGGATCCCGTTACGCTCCATAAAAATATAGGGCGACATTTTGGGGTTCCACTTTCTTTTCAGGTGTCCGAAGTGAACGCCTGCGTCTAATAACTCCTGTTGGGAAACTGTTGACATGTATAGGTACTGGTTAAGTTTATATGATTTTCGGTGTGAATTAACAAATTAACGTTTGCTGAACTGGAAGCGTTTACGTGCTTTCTTTTGTCCGGGCTTCTTACGTTCAACCATTCTCGGGTCACGTGTCATTAAACCATGTGGCTTAAGAACAGGCTTTACTTCTTCATCCATTTTCACCAGGGCCCGTGAAATTCCAAGCCGGATGGCCTCGGCCTGACCGGTGATTCCACCACCTTCAACATTCACTTTTACATCGAATTTTTCGGTATTGTTGGTTAAAATGAATGCCTGGTTAACGATGTATTGTAATGGTAATGTGGGAAAGTAGTTTTTATAGTCCTTGTTATTAACGGTGACCTTACCATTTCCCGGTTGTATATAAACACGCGCGACCGCGGTTTTACGTCTCCCTATAGTGTGGATGATTTCCATGCTTTTATTAAATGATTATCAGATTGAAATTTTAACAGGTTGTTGTGCCGCGTGCGGATGTTCGCTACCGGTATATATGTAAAGATTGCTCTTTAAAGCATTTCCTAATTTGTTTTTTGGAAGCATTCCGTAAACAGCTTTCTCAATAATACGGGTAGGGTGCTTTTCAAGCAATTCGGCCGGGGTTGAAAATCGCTGACCTCCGGGATATCCGGTATGACGAACGTATTCTTTTTCGGTCCATTTGTTACCGGTTAACCGGATTTTTTCGGCATTGATAACAATTACATTATCGCCACAATCGGCATGCGGAGTAAAATTGGTTTTGTGCTTGCCTCTGATTCGGCTGGCAATTAGCGATGAAACACGGCCCAGTACCTGGTTTTCGGCATCGATTACTATCCAGCCTTTATTGGCTGTTGCAGCATTGGCCGATAGGGTTTTGTAAGTTAAAGTATCCACTTTTTTAAGTTTATTATTGGGGACGCAAAATTAGAAAAAGGATTCGGATTTACCAAGAAGGGTATGAGAAATGTTTGAACAACCCGCAGATGGTATCCTGCTGATGTCCCAACTTATTGTATACCTGATGTTTCCACACATTTCCGGGACAGGGTCGCCAGACCCCGGATCGGCCCGTGCAAGTCGTAAAACCGGTGATACCATCTTATGGTAAATGGGTGATTGGACCTGGTAATGTTGAATTCCGTGATTGTTGATATCCTTATGCCCTCCTGCAAAATGAATCATGATGGAAACGACACCGAATATTTAACTTTACCGCGTTTATGCCAGGCCTGCTTCAAATTAACAACCTCACTACCCGCTTTTCGTCAGAAGGTGTGGAAAACATTGCCGTAAATAGTATCAGCTTCAGCCTTAACAGGGGTGAAACTGTTGGCATTGTAGGTGAATCAGGGTCGGGTAAATCGGTCACTTCCCTTTCGGTAATGCGGCTTATTTCATCCCCACCGGGTAAAATTACCTCCGGTGAAATATTATATACAAACCGCAACGGCGAAACCATCAACCTGCTTGCACTTCCCGAAAAGGCCATGCGCAAGTACCGGGGCAACGAAATTGCGATGATTTTTCAGGAGCCCATGACTTCACTGAACCCGGTTTTTACCTGCGGTATGCAGGTGATGGAAGCACTGCAACTGCACAAAAAACTGGATAAGAAGTCGGCGAAAGCACAAACCCTCGAGCTCTTCAGAAAAGTAGAATTGCCCAGGCCCGAAGCCATCTTTAACAGTTATCCGCATCAGGTTTCGGGCGGACAAAAGCAACGGGTTATGATTGCCATGGCTATGTCGTGCGACCCGGCCATCCTGATTGCCGATGAACCAACCACCGCTCTGGACGTAACTGTTCAGGCAACCATCCTGGGGTTGATGAAACAGCTTCAGCAGGAAAATGATATGGGTATTTTATTCATAACCCACGACCTGGGTGTGATAGCCGAGCTTGCCCAACGGGTGATTGTTATGTATAAAGGCAATATTGTTGAGCAGGGTCCGGTTCAGGAAATTTTTAAAAATCCCAGGCACCCCTACACCAAAGGCTTGCTGGCATGCCGCCCGCCTCTCACCCATAAACTGCGTATACTCCCTACCGTTAAGGATTTTATGAAGGAATCCGACGGTAACCTGGTTGAAACGGGACTCTCCATAAAGGAAGTAACCGGAAAATATATAATTCCTGAAGCGGATATATTGAGCCGGCGGGAGAAACTCCGCACCGGTGAACCCTTACTGAAAGTAGAATCTCTGGCAACCTGGTTTCCGGTAAAACGGGGTATTTTTTCGATCACCAGAGATTATGTAAAAGCGGTTGATGATGTCAGCTTTGAGGTTTTTCGCGGCGAAACTGTAGGACTGGTCGGCGAATCGGGTTGTGGTAAAACCACCCTCGGACGAAGCATACTCCGTTTGATTGAACCCACCGGGGGCAAGGTTTGGTATAAAGGACAGGAATTAACTGCCCTGAGCCGCGCATCCATGCGTGAGATGCGCAGGCACATTCAAATAATATTCCAGGACCCCTATTCATCGCTTAATCCACGTATCACTGTTGGCGAAGCCATTCTGGAGCCCATGCAGGTTCACGGGGTACTTGAAAATACCACCCGTCGCAAGGAAAGGGTTATGGAACTGCTGGAACGCGTGAATCTTTCGCCCGGCCATTACAGCAGGTATCCGCATGAGTTTTCGGGCGGCCAGCGTCAGCGTATATGCATAGCGAGAGCCCTGGCTCTGAATCCGGAGTTTATTATTTGTGATGAGTCGGTATCGGCACTGGATGTTTCGGTACAGGCCCAGGTGTTAAACCTGTTGAATGAATTGCGCGACCAGTTTGGTTTTACCTATATTTTTATCTCGCATGATTTGTCGGTGGTAAAATTCATGAGCGACCGCATGCTGGTGATGAACAAAGGTAAAGTTGAAGAAACCGGGTACCCCGAACAAATATATGCTAACCCGCAAAAAGAGTATACGCGCAAGCTCATTTCGGCTATACCAAAGGGTCTTTGATTTTTATAAAACCGGAGCCAGCCACCGTTCGCCCTCATCCCTGCTCCAGCCTTTACGCCTGGAATAATCGAGCAGCTGGTCATCATTTATTTTACCGGTACCAAAGTAAGCCGAACCGGGGTGTGAAAAATAAATACCGCTCACCGAAGCGGTTGGCAGCATAGCCATACTTTCGGTAAGGGTAATCCCGGTAGCAGCGGTAACATCCAGCAAATCGAATATCAGTTTTTTCTCGGTATGATCGGGCTGAGCCGGGTAACCCGGAGCAGGCCTGATACCCCGGTATTTTTCCCTGATCAATTCTTCGCCGGTAAGTGACTCTGTACGGCTGTAACCCCAAAGCTCCTTCCGCACTTTCAGGTGCATGAGTTCAGCGAATGCTTCCGCAAGACGGTCGGCTAACGCTTTGAGCATAATGGAACTGTAGTCGTCATGATCTGATTCAAATTGCTGAATCATTTTCTCAATACCGGTTCCGGTTGTAACCGCGAATGCGCCTATGTAATCATTGAAAGGTGCCGGTGCTATAAAATCGGACAGCGCCAGGTTGGGTAATCCATCTGGTTTTCTTGTTTGTTGCCGTATGGTATGAAGAATCGCTTTTATACGGGTACGGGTTTCATCGGTATATATTTCAATATCATCCTCGTTATTGGCGTTGGCCGGATAAATTCCAACCACAGCATTTGCCGTGAGCCATTTTTCAGTAATGATCCGGTTCAGCATCGACTGCGCGTCGTCGAACAGTTTAGTGGCTTCGGCCCCGCGTTCGTGGTCGCTCAGAATTTTTGGATAGCTCCCTTTCATTTCCCAGCTGTGAAAGAACGGGGTCCAGTCGATATAGGTTGCAATTTCGCTAAGGGAATAGCCGGCGAAAACCAGGTTCCCGGTGTGTGAGGGTTTGGCAAATTCCTGTTCGCTCCATGTAGTCTTAAAACGGTTCTCACGTGCCACGCTGAGCGGAATAAATTTATCTTTTACGTTCATGCTGCTGTGCTGCTCACGGATACGCTGCATTTCATTGCTTATCTGTAATATGAAGGATGGACGCTGTTCATCGGACATCAGCGCGCCCGCCACAGGTACACAGCGGGAAGCATCGTTTACATGCACAACCGGTGCGTTGTAGTGGGGTGCAATCTTAACCGCGGTGTGAACTTTTGAGGTGGTGGCCCCTCCGATGAGCAATGGCAGTTTCATATTACGACGGGCCATTTCTTTGGCCACATGAACCATCTCATCAAGTGATGGTGTTATCAGGCCGCTTAATCCGATCATGTCGACCTTTTCCGCAATAGCGGTATCAAGAATTTTGTCGGCCGGAACCATAACGCCAAGGTCGATGATTTCATAATTGTTGCATGCCAATACTACACCTACAATATTTTTACCGATGTCGTGTACATCGCCTTTTACGGTAGCCATTAACACTTTACCGGCGTTCTTACTCTCATCGCCTGCCACTTTTTCGGCTTCGAGAAATGGCAATAAAAACGCGACGGCTTTTTTCATAACCCGGGCGCTTTTTACCACCTGCGGCAGAAACATTTTACCCGACCCAAATAAATCACCAACCACATTCATCCCATCCATCAGCGGGCCCTCAATAAGGTTGAGCGCACGCGGAAATTTAAGCCGCTCCTCTTCAACATCCTGTTCAATATAATCGGTTACGCCTTTTACCAGGGCATGGATAAGGCGCTCCTCTACCGGCGCTGAACGCCAGGCTTCGTTTTTTTCTGCCTTCTTACCACTGCTCTTTACATTTTCAGCATACCCAATCAGCTTTTCGGTGGCATCATCGCTGCGGTTGAGCAAAACATCTTCAACAAGTACCAGCAGCCCGGGAGGAATTTCATCATAAACCTGTAACATTCCCGGGTTAACAATACCCATATCCATTCCCGCCTTAACGGCATGATATAAAAATGCGGCGTGTATTGCTTCCCGTACCGTATCGTTTCCCCGGAACGAAAATGAAACATTTGAAACCCCTCCGCTTACTTTGGCATGGGGTAAATGTTTTTTTATCCAGGCCGTTGCTTCAAAAAAATCGAGAGCGTTTCGCCGGTGTTCATCCATCCCGGTGGCAACCGGAAAAATGTTCGGATCAAAAATGATATCCTGTGGCGGAAACCCAACAACCCCTGTGAGAATCGAATAGGCCCTGCCGCAAATTTCAATGCGACGATCAAGGGTATCAGCTTGTCCGCGCTCATCAAACGCCATTACAATTACAGCGGCTCCATACCGGCGTATTTTCTTTGCCTGTTCTATAAAAACCTCCTCTCCCTCCTTGAGTGAAATGGAGTTTACAATACTTTTCCCCTGGGTACATTTGAGGCCCGCTTCAATCACATGCCATTTGCTGGAATCAATCATTACCGGCAGGCGTGCAATATCGGGCTCCGAAGCCATCATGTTGAGGAAACGGGTCATGGCCCCCTCCGAATCGAGCATTCCCTCATCCATGTTCACATCAATGACCTGTGCGCCCCCATCAACCTGATGGCGGGCAATGGCCAGAGCTTCGTCGAACTTGCCATCAATAATTAAACGGGCGAACTTACGTGAGCCGGTAACATTGGTACGTTCACCAACATTCATGAAGTTCGAGTCGGGCCTTAATGTTACAGCTTCAAGTCCGCTGATATGCAGCAGGGTGTCGCGCTGTGGAATTTTGCGTGGCTTTATTCCAGAGGCCAGTAAGGCCATTTTTCGTATATGCTCAGGCGTTGTACCACAGCAGCCGCCTACAATGTTTAAAAAATCGTGCTCAAGAAAATCGTGGACATGGTGACCCATTTCATCGGGCGTTTCATCGTATTCACCGAACTGATTCGGCAGGCCGGCATTGGGATACGCGCTGATATAAAAGGGCGCGAGCCTGGCCAGCTCCTCGAGGTATGGCCTCATTTCGCGGGCACCAAGCGCGCAGTTGAGTCCTATACTCAGCAGGTCGACATGAGATACCGAATGCAGAAATGCTTCAACGGTTTGTCCCGACAGGGTTCGTCCACTGGCATCGGTAATGGTACCCGAAATCATAACCGGAAGTATTTTTTGTTTTTCTTCCATCACCATTTGCGCTGCCATGAGTGCGGCTTTCGCGTTCAGGGTATCGAAGATGGTCTCTATGAGAATTACATCAACTCCGCCATCCATTAATCCGCGTATCTGTTCGGAATATGCTTCCGTGAGGCCGTCAAAAGTGACGGCTCTGAATCCGGGATCGTTCACGTCGGGCGAGAGCGATGCGGTCCGGTTGGTGGGCCCAACGGCACCGGCAACAAACTTTGCACCTCCATGCTTTGCTACATAAGCATTAACTGCATCCTTTGCCAGTTTTGCCGATGCAAAATTAATCTCATA